>CAJJAQ010000078.1 GCA_905182095.1 uncultured Pseudomonadales bacterium
ACTATGCCCAGAAACTATGCCCAGAAACTATGCCCAGAAACTATGCCCATCGGTTGGTACTATGTATTGAACCCCAGCGCTAAACCCTAGCGCTAAACCCCAGCGCTAAACCACAGCGCTAAACCAATGCACTGTGGCTGCCTAATGACGCCAGAGCGTTATACTGCACTTGTGCTGAAGGCCTCTTTGCAGCCAAGTTTTTATCTAGTTTAAATCTAGTTTAAATCTAGTTTAAATCTAGTTTAAAAATTTATTCTGCCAAAGCTCTACTAGTTAGTTAACCTTTGGCACCCTGCAATTTTAATCATTTGGCACTAACACTTGAGCACAAAAAAGCCGGCTTAAAAGCCGGCTTTTTCATTACTTTGAACTATTCGTTCAATTACTAATTAGCATCGCTTACCTCAGGAGTTGGATCAAATACGATCTCTCCATGAATCACAGAAGTTTCACCTTCATTGATTAGTACAGTAGGTGGAGCGCCAATATACTGTTCAGTGTTCTGCGGATCACCTGGCGTACTCATATCGTCAACTATGGCTAGATCTGCTTTGCTACCTTGGTATGTATATTTATTGCGGAAGTCTAATCCGACGATAGTACCATCAGCTTTGGTCAGCCACTCTTCGCCATCTAGAGCTTTAACCTTATAGGTCTTGGTGCTGTCTAAAGCATCCTCAAGAATACCGCCGTCAGGAATAGTGAAGCGACTGATATACCGATACCCGTCTTTCCATTCATTAACAAACTCGCCCAACTCTTCGCCGGTCTTAGTATTGTAAACAAACCCGGGGATACCACCTAATTCGCCATGACCACGAAACTCTAAACGAATTCGCTTACCTGCATCTTTACCAAACACAAATTCGCCTGAAGCAGCGTCAAGGGTTTCAGGCACTTGATAGTAAAGCGTCTTAGGTTCATCAATATCGATGGCTAGCCCTGTTGTAGCGGACTGGATTGCATAGGTAGGACGCGCTTGAACGGACAAACTGTAAGTGGTTTGAACACTACCGTCCCACAACTTGTAAGAACAATAACGCGTTACGTCTGTAGCAGAACCATACACTGGGTGTTGGTCATACAACTTATCCTTGCCGTTCTTACGACATTCCATCTTGGCAAGGTCTGTAGCTGTAACAAGTTGTCCTGTGCGCAAACCCCAGCCAACGCTTTGTTGCCATCCTTCTGGGTTGTTGAAGACGATCTCTTGCAACAATTGCTCTGGATTTTCAATAGAGAGAAGGGCGGTAGAAACCTCAGCGCCTTTTTCTAAAGATATGCCATCAGTGTCTGCGATTTTACCTGAGGCAGCGTTATAGCTGTAAGTAATCATTTCTGCAGCTAAAACGCCATCAAACCTAGTACCTGCAATATAGGTCTGCGAACGTGTAACGTCAGTATCCTCCACCACACTGAAACTCAATGTTGCACCGGTTAATGCAGAAGCACCTGGTCCTTGTATCGCAAGGGTAGTGTCTTCGATCTTAACTTCCATCGTATAGTTTTGGTCTTCCTCGAAAAAATCCGCTAAACCCGCATCGTATAGAGTTGTTAAATCTGAACCGCCGCTAATAAGGTTAAACACTTTCCATGCAGAACTTTTTGAGTCGCCAACCGCTGCGGAAAGAATCGTTTGATCGCCAGTGATGGCACGTTCCGCCTGAACAATCGAGCCGTCTTCTAGCACTAGAGAAACCGTACTGGTCGACGCGTCGGGAAGAGATGCAGTAAACGTGGTGCCATCAGAGGCCCAGTTTAATGTAGCCACTGCACGCAGCGCTTCTTCACCGACGGCCAAAGTCGCATCATTCCCTTCAATAACGGAAACCGTCATTTTTAGGGTTCCAACACCAGTGGAAGGAATTGACTTCAAATCGAGGCGCAATTCTGGAGCAATACCGCTGCCGCCACTGCCATCACCCAGCATTTTATTAAGATTGGTTCTACTGAGTCCAGCGTCATGATAATTGCCAAGCATTTGGAAAGCGGCTAGGTTTGTTTCAGGAACCCCGTCGAACGATGCGCGCATGTAATGGGGCAGGCTACTGTTACCGTTAATGTAATCGGTTACAGACATACCTTGAATACCCAGCTGTAATGAGGCGCCTGCAGCAATCGTTGAATTTCCATCAGTAACTTCGCTCAAAGAACGATGCCCGCGTTCAACCGTCACTGAGTCGACGTCAGCTTTCAAATACTCGCCCACATTTGCATAAGGGCTGGACACAGTACCACTAACCTCTCTTGCAGCCACCAACTGTAGGGCCTGGCCCATAGTCTGACGAACTTTTACACCGGTTAAACATTCGCGCAGGCAATATAACGTTTCGGTAAGGTCCGCAGGTAGTATGAAGTCAGTGGTTTCGGTGCGCATACCCACGCCCGCCGCATCTGCTGTCGGAGCAGAGGCCAGAGTTGGATTTGCCATACCAGCCGGAAGAATTTCATACCACTGACGGGTATCGTGTGACCAAACGCCAAGCGACTTAATTTCTACAAAGTACCAGTCATCGCCCAAGGTGCCATAGGTTTTCTGCATCGCTGCTTGCCATTGGGCAATGGTGAATGTGATTTGCGTTTCAAGCTCAATCTGCTCGTATTGGGGTTGGAACTTCAACCCTTTAGTAAGTGTAAAGGTAAGTGTTTCCTTATCGAACGAGCCTTCGTATTCCTCATAGGCAGGTGTGCTTCCAAATAAAGCGATGTACTCAGCACTCCACCAAGGATCGTTAATGTGCATGGCAAAATTCAGGCCATCGAGATCGTTCAACGGCAAATAACTGGTGCTGCGACGTTCTATCTTAATGTCACTGGAAACCAAGTTGTAATTCGCTTCATCAGTGCTAGCCGTGTCGTTAGCGTTGAACGTTTCTTTGCGAAATACCGTTGTATCGTCAATCAAAGCTCTACCGATTGGGTCTACATGCACACCCCAGTAATCAGCATAACCAAACACTTCTACAGGAAAGGCCTCGCCGTTTTCATCGGTGGATGACACTGTGGCACGCAAAGGAAAACCGGGGTTGGTAATGGCTAAACGACTGCCATCGTCATTGTAAACACCATATCTGTGCACGTTACGCTGTGCTCTTTTACGGTCAGTAGAAAAGCACTCTTCCGTGGTCGTCAAACCAGATGCTGCGTAATCAGCAAGGCTGTCCACACCAGTAGTAGCATTGTAAACTTCGGTTCTAGTTGGCTCCCAGAATGCACCCCAGTCGAAATCTTCACCTGGATCTGCTGGTAGTAACGATGTATCAGGCCAAGCGACGGTTTCTGCTACATACAGCTTACGACAGTAACCTTTGTCGGCAGCGCTCATATAAAACTGATAGTAACCGGTAATATTGACCTGGTTGTCAGGGTTGTCTAAGCCAGAAAAGTCACCGGTAGCCTCAGCGGTAGCAAAGTCGAATGTGCTGTAACTGGCATCTTCACCATAAACACCAAACTTATCGCCGCTGGGCAAAAATGTAGCCGTAACATTGTTTTCATCACCGCCACCTAATTCTTTGAATTTCAGTACGCTGCCTTCAGCCAATATGTAACCTTGGCCAAAGATCTGTCCATCTTGAATACCAACCTGCGAAAAAACACCTTCTAGGTCCTTACTCAGATCAGCGTGTGACGAATACTTCATCTCAAAGTCGCCATTCGGCGATGTTATCGACGGTGCGGAAGTTTGTGATATATCAACGTAAACCAGAATGTCCGGTTCGTAAGGACTATCTGATGGAGATTCAACCCATGCTTTGCCTAAAACTGGCGAAATATTGTCCTGGCGAGAGACGTTTAACAGTGCCTTACTGGCGGTTTTTGCCACAGCAGTACCGGCGGTAGCCGCAGATGCGGTGGATGCCGATGAGGAACTGGTCGCCGTAGCCGACGAAGACTCTGACGTTGCATCCGCAGTAGAAGTCTCACAATCCTCTTCATAAACAGTGGCGCGGTAGGCGTCATCGTTAACAAAGGCATCTGGACGCATCGCAGACATATAGCAAATAATAGTGTTAACGTTACCTAGTGCTTCATTCAGTGACTGACCTTCTACATGAAAATTCTGACTGTCGTCTTCAAAAGCTGTTGCCTGCACGTTCTGTGATAACAACAGAGCCGCTACAGACGCAGCTAAAGTGGTTAGCTTAAAAAATTTCATAACTTACTCCGTTGTCTCTAATACGTTAATCACTTGTGGCAAAGCCAAGCCAAGCACCGATGCGCCATTAGCAAGCGTACTTCTCGTAGGATCTAAGCGAAAAGCATCCAAAGCATCGGGAACACCGTCACCGTCATCGTCTGTATCTGCACGGTTGCCGATACCATCATTATCGGTATCTAAGCTCTCGTTTCTATCCAGTGGGAATTTGTCGTCTGCGTTGAGCACACCATCGTTGTCAATATCGGGATCAAGGGTGTTAATAATACCGTCGCCGTCTGTGTCCAAAGAAACAATAGCTGCAACGTCAGCACTGGCCCCAACGAACAACGTGGTTGTGGACGACGCCGTGTCAAAGGTAGCTGTATCGCCTGATAGAGCCACTGCCTGAATCGCCGTCTGTAGGCTACCCTGCACAGTAGATGAAATAGCTGCCGCATCTGCGTTAGTTGGATCTTCAGTGCCTTCAATAATAACAACTAGGGTCGATACCGACCGGCTGACCGCATTAAATACAGCGGTTGTAATAACCAAAGCTGGCTCGTTCACAGCTGCGTAGGCATTAACCCCTTGTTCTAAAATTGTAGATAAAACGGCTGCATCAAAGACGTCTGCACCGGCAACAGATTGAGTGACAATTTGCTGCGCCAACGCATTAATTACGTTCGTAGCATTAGCAACCGCGGTAGCTGGGTCGGAAGTGTCCACCAAGCTGGTTGCGGTTTGTAGTATCGCGCTGATTGCAAGATTAGCTCTTTGCATATTCTTAGCTTCTTCGTCTCCGCCCTGGGCCAAAGCCCAAACGTCCTTTTTAAGGAAGTCATCAACTGAGCCAGAGATACCTAGCGAGGTCAGAATCGCTTTCTTATCCGCCGGCGTTGTCGCTGCGGCAAGAATTGTAGAAATGGGTGTGATTGATACTGGGTTAGCATCGACCGGCACATCTGATACCAAAGCCATATCAGGTAATTCCTTACCGGTACTGGTATCGGTACCACCAATAGAAACCAGTTTAATAGTCTGGCCTTCGGCAGCCTCAACTACGGGAAGTTTAAATGTACCGTCAGCGTCAGAGATAACGCTGGGTTCATTTGCGTCTTGTACCAAATTACCATTGAGGTCAATAAAAATCTTTGCACCTGCAAGTGGGCCATCTATAACCCGGCCTTCAGTAGCGTCTGTAACCGAAACCGCCAAATTTTGAGTTGCCGTATCAGTGCCATCGGATGCACTTAAAATTAGGCTGTAAGCATTACTCGTAGCCGCGCTTCCGGGAGTTTCAAAGTCTGGAGCTGAGTTAAAACTCAATGCGTTACCAGTCAGCGTGAACAAACTGGCATCCGCGCCACTCAGCGCTAGTGTGACGGTTTCGCCATCACTGTCACTGGTGACGATGTCTAAAACAGATAATGCACCCTCTAGCACGCTGGCTGTGGCTGCGCTGGTAAATGTAGGAGCAGCGTTAGTAGGTGTACCCGAGCCACTTGGTTGCGGTACTGCTGCACTGCTGCCACCACCACCGCAGGCAGCGGCAAATGCGCTGGCAAACGCAATCGCTATCCATTGTTGTCGTAATCCCAAAATGTCCGCTCCCATTAAAATTTTATTATTCGATAGTCTACGCGAGGCGCCCAATTGATCACCAATAATGAACAACTACACCGTCGATATCTTATCACATAAAAGTTTACACTACTTGAGCAAAGAGCAAAGGGTCCCCTGCGGTGCTTAAGGGGTGGTAACTGACTTTTTTCAGTAGCAACAACCCACCTCAATTTACCCAAAGCCTAGGGCACGCGCCTATCGCGCCTAGTCTTCAATGCCAGCAAAGTTCCCTGACTTAGACTGGATCAGCAATCTTGAGCAATTGCTTACCCAGATTTTGGCCCGTAAACAAACGCTGTAGAGTATCTGGAATATTTTCAAAACCTTCTTGCAGGTCTATCTGATATTTTAGCTCTCCTGAGGCGATCCAACCCAGTAAATCGCTAACAGCCTCTGCTGCTCGAGGTAGGTAATCGAGGATGATGAAGCCTTCCATACGTGATCGCGTTGTCACCAAATTCATCAAATTAGAGGGTCCGGGCACAGGCTCCGTTGCGTTATAACCTGATATGCCACCGCACATAACCACTCGAGCGTTCAAGTTAATGTGGTTTAGCGCCGCTTCCAATATATCGCCGCCGACATTATCGAAATAGATATCCAGCTTAGTTGGACAAGTGGCTCCAATGCGGGCGTTCACATCTTCGTTTTTATAATCGATCACCTCATCAAAGCCAGCCTCATTTTTAAGCCAAGCACATTTTTCCGCGCCACCGGCAATACCGACAACTTTGCAGCCTTTAATGCGGGCGATTTGACCTGCCACAGAACCCGTTGCACCCGCTGCACCAGACACCAGTACAGTCTCACCTGGCTGAGGCTTACCAAGGTCCAACAACCCAAAGTAAGCGGTAAGACCAGTAATACCCAACACGGACAGCATCATTTCTGGGGAGACACCAGCCGGTACTTTAGACAATCCCATGGGGCCTTGGCCTGGCGCAACCACTACGAAGTCTTGCCAACCACCCGTAGTCTGAACAATATCCCCTACCGCAAAGTCAGGATGACGACTCTCAGTCACCTGCCCAACAGCACCTGCGCGCATGGGTTCGCCAATACCCACTGGAGGTAAGTAGCTTTCTCGGTCTTCCATCCAGCCACGCTGTGTAGGATCAAAAGACAGGTATAAATTCCGCACCAGCACTTCACCATCACCAGGCGTAGGAATAGGATTCTCAGCGAATGTAAAGTTGTCTTTAGTGACTAGGCCGGACGGTCGCTTGGCCAAAAGCCACTGACGATTAGTGTTCATATAACTCTCTCTCTCTCTCAAAAATATCAAAATATAAAAATAAAACTGGCAGGGGCGGACACCTTTTAAGGCCCGCGTAGCACACCCGCATTGCAAACTGCAGGGGCATTTACCCAATTATTAGGGATGAGATTACAGGAATCCATTTATGGGTCTAGGGTGCAGTTCCAAAGTATTGGTAAATGACCTGCAATTTGCCCACGCCAATGACACGCGTGCACTCTGACTCTGACTCTGACTCTGATTAAGACTAAGACTCACACCTAAGACCCAACTTTAGCAACGGTTCGGATGTGGGAAACATCATCGACAATGTCTAACACCAGTATTACATTGCCCCCACGGTTTATACTCAAAACGCCAAGCCATAAGAACAACAGGAACTCTGCATCCATGCCTTACTCAATGCCAAAAACTCAGGTGCTTATTAATATCGCTTTAACCCTGCTGATAATAGCAGCCACCACCGCACAGGCTGCATACGATCGCGA
>CAJJAQ010000079.1 GCA_905182095.1 uncultured Pseudomonadales bacterium
TAATTCCGCAGCGCTCAAAGTGCCTGAATATTGGTAGCCCGAATGATAGCCATGACCGTCTCCATTGCCCGCATATTTGCTGAACTCGCCACCTTTGTGTTCGGCGTTTTTATGAAAGTGGATATTGCACAGATTCATTTGCGCATAGCTCGGCGCTGCGCCAAAAACTCGGCTATTGATCCCCACTAGAGAACCAATATCTCTAGGTGCTTGAGGGCCGAAGCCTTTGCCAACAGTATTTTTCGTTAGCGCAGCACGTTGCTCTATGAGCACACTGTCGGCAACGGCTCCAGCACTGCTCTCTACTGCATTAGCGGACAGAACTACGAGGCCCAGCGCGCCACTTAATAAAAATTTTTTCATCACTTTCCCCCACCCTTTAATGTCAAAAGTGGCAAATACCGACTGAGAAGCGTTGACTGCAACAAACCCAGAACTACCACCCTATACCTCACCCAATGCCATCTAAGCCCTAGTTCGTGATAGCACACTAAGGCCAGCTAGCCATTATTCAGCTCACTTTTTTGCGTGCAGGCGCACTGGCAAATCTGTGTATCCATGAACAAAACAAGATGGCACACGCACACCATCTCCTACCACTTCAATGAATTCAAAGCGCTTTTGAATCTCTTCCCAAAGCACTCTAAGTTGCAGTTCCGCCATGCGGTTGCCCATACACCGGTGCAGACCAAAACCAAAGGAAATATGGTTACGGGCACGATGTCGATCCACCTTAAATTCTTCAGGATCTGGAATGCTACGCTCATCTCGATTACCTGATGCGTACCACATAATAACCTTGTCGCCAGCTTTGATCTTTTGCCCGTCAAAATCAAAGTCTTGAGTTGCCGTACGGCGCATATGCGCAAGGGGTGTTACCCAGCGAATAATCTCAGAAACCATATTGGCAATGACATCTGGCTGCGCACGCAACTTAGCATATTCATCTGGATTTTGATTAAGCGCTAATACACCGCCAGTAATTGAATTCCGCGTTGTATCGTTACCGCCAACAATTAACAGCAAAATGTTGCCTAGGTATTCCTGTGGCGAAAGATTCTTTGTAGCAGCTCCTCTGATCATCATAGAGATGAAATCATTGCCCACAGGATTATCTTCACGTTCTTTCCAGAGTTTTAGGAAGTAAGCCAAGCACTCCATCAACTCTTCCTGACGCTGCTCAATGGAATCAATAACGCCTTCACCTACTCGGGCAAACACAACATCTGACCACCGAGTTAGCTTGTAGCGATCTTCAAAGGGGAAATCAAAAAGAGTGGCCAACATCTGCGTAGTTAATTCAATAGATACTCTATCTACCCAGTTAAACGTCTCACCAATGGGTAGGCCGTCTAAAATTTCACCAGCTCGTGAGCGAATGGTTGATTCTAATTCTTTTAGGTTGGGCGGAGCCACGACGTCTTGAACCGCTTTACGCTGATCGTCATGTGTAGGAGGATCCATGGCAATAAACGTAGGCGTGTTAAAGGTACTGCTTTCTTCAGGGTCGGCGATTGAAATCCGCGGATGGGAAGAGAAAACCTGCCAATTTTTTTCAACTTTCATAATGTCGCTGAAACGAGTAATAGACCAATAAGGGCCAAACTCACTCTTTGCACAATAATGAATAGGCGCTTCATCGCGCAGGCGTTTAAAGAAATCCCACTTCGCCTCACTACGCCACAAATCAATATGGCTTACATCTATATCTTCTAAAGGCATGGTTGCTGGATCACGCTCCAACATACTTGCTAAAACTCCACTAGACACTATGCTTCTCTCCCTTGCTTGTTCGGATTCTTTTGACAGTTTAGCACTTAGTGTAAAACCTGTCTCAGCGATAGCAAAATTTTGCTTGCTCTAGCTCACTCGCATCGGTGACGCTTGAATAGAGGACGGCTATGTACGTGCCCGCTGTTTACTCAAATAATCCAGCGCTATAGGATCGTTGGGCATTACACAAAACCACTTATAGTCGGAAAATAATAATGATAAGACAAACAATAAAAATAATACTCAGCGCAGCTCTGCTCGTCCTTTCTCACACAGCAGCAGCGGGCCACCATGAATCAGGGCTGGCTTTACAAGAGCGTCAGCCTGCAGCTGTAATGAATGTTACATCTGTGAACCTTGGTGATGAAGCCACAAGCATCACCGCAGAAGGCAAAATGGGTAAATATGGCAAAGTCTATGTGACCTACAAGCTGAACTACGGTCCCAGCGGAACCGAAGGTTCTTCAAGTGGTCAGGGCAGAGGCGTTATAGATGCAGATACAGTCTTCACAGGCACGTTTAACGGGCGTTGGTCTCGAAAAGGTGCAATATTGACCCTGAGAAATGTTGTTGATGTGGATAACGGCGACAAAAATCTGGACATCATCACATTTGATACCAGAGCAGATACGTTGACTGTTCAAGCCTACGTACTTAAGTAAAGTTGAATTGCACAAATGCTGGGTAGCAATACTCAGCTAGGGTCGAGCAATACTCGGCCCTTTCGCCTTGTAAAACCAAAACAACATCTTCAGCGAACAACTAACGGCTAGCTCTAGAGAACACTTTCTCCCCAAGCCGTCGATAGAACTGAAATTGGCCTGACCACCCTATCCTTAACCTACTGAAAATCGATTATCCACACGACTGATCTTTGTAGTAAACGGAACATTCAATAGATCAGTCAACGTACTTGAACCCAGCATTTGTAAAATCTGGCTCTGATCATGGTCGGCCAAAGAGTGAAAATAACCCTGAGCACGCTGGGTCAGCCAAAGCGCATAAAGATCTGTTCTATGCTCAGATTCAAGGCCTTTATAGATCACTGATTCTCCCGGCAGTAGCGGTTGGTCATGCTCAGGGGCTAAAGCGTAACCGACCTGTGGCACCATTCTTTCCATGGCTTGATTAAACCCCATTGCACCCAGCACAAATTTCTTACCGTACTCATCTGCTATGAAGTGCAATATGGCAAGAGATGTATCTGGCACTTCATCATTGGCTAAATAGGCGATGGGCACATTGTGAAATTCCGGCGCTTGAACCTCAGGCAAAAGCATATTTTCCACCCACCTAAGCACTCTTGGCGCATGTTCCTGCATCACTCGCAAACCTGCAGGGTCTCTCCCCATATGAGCATGAAATGCTCCCATAACCGCATAATCTGCGGCGCATGGGTGCCCCCCTAAAAAGTAAGGATGTTGAATAAGGTGCGACTCGAATAATGCGAGTAGATGCTTATATTTTTTATCCAAGGCGTCCCTGACTGAAGGGGAAGATTCTGGTAAACCGTAGCTCATCATCCGATCTGCAATAAGATCACCATACTTTTGCAAATCCGCATCGCTGCCCTGGGGTTTAAACGAACGACCGAAGTCCTTTTTAACAAAAGCAAAGTTTTCCTCGAACATCCATCTATGCAGCCAAGCAAGGCGCACCAACCCTTCGCTACCCATCAACTCCATTAAATGCACAAATACTTTCTGTTTCGGCGTTTCCGGCGTTGCCGGCAAGTGAGGAAATCGCTCTTCTAGGTAATCCTGAATCGCAACGCTGTCTTGTAGCACCAACCCTTCCGGTGTCATTAACTGAGGAATACGATGACTGCCAGAGGTTGGTCGCACCGTCTCGCGAAAGGTCAGATCACTGGGCAAGCGCTCAACAAAGGGAATGCCCTTCTTGCGCAGATAAGAGCGCGTTTTGGCCGTGTAATAGGACGCGTAAGAACCGTATAGGATATAAGTGTCTTTCATTTTTTCTCTAAATTGCAAGGCACAGCATTTGCACTAACGGCCAGGGCTGCGGCCTAGCGACTGCTTAGTCGCTTTTGTACAACATCCAGTCCACGCACAAATTGGCCAAATGTGGGCCTACGCTAACGTCGATCAATAAAGTAACGGCGGTGGCCTGATTTCGTGCGCGAGTAATTACCAATCTAGATCGTCCGGGATAGCGAACTTGGCATAATGCTCGTCATCAGCACTAGGTGTGGCATCTTTATCTTGGCTTCCATGGGCGACAATAATGCGCTTAGGATCTCTAGCGGCAATTTGTTCCGCAACTTTCTCGTCAACAAAATGATAAATGCCGTTATTGTTGACAACTATGAGGCGCCCACTGCTCAAAGCTTCTAGTTGGATTTTAGTGACGTGAATTTTTTTGATCTTTTGCCCATGCACAAAATTATAAGGTACCGCCTCGTCGTCTTTAACCTTAGTACGTTGGTCATTCTGAGCGATCAACTGACGCACCTGGGCTTGTTTGGCTTTGGCTTCGCTTTTCGCGTTGCGCACTTGCGCGATGGCTTTATCTCGAGATGCTTTTTCAGCGCGTTGCTGCGCAGCCTTGGCCTTCACTTGTTGTGTTTGCGAAGTAGACTCATCCTTGCCTTTAGTTTTGTCTTTGGCTTTATCGTGACGTTTGGCTGTTTCCACCGCACGCCCTGAGCGTTCTGCTTTCTTCGCTTGAGCACTGGTAGCCAATCCGGCTTTTACTAATTGATCTCTAAGGCTATCGGCCACAATTCGTCTTCTAACACCAAGGGGCCGTAATTGTACCCATATTATTCGCTGGGAATACAGTTCTTACCTGCGCAAATATGAGTGGGCAGGCGATAAAAGCCAGGCAGGTAAAATCATTTTTATAAATGGTTGCCGAGTGCGACTAAAGGCGTGGAGGAAATACAAACTGAAAGCTATTTCTAGAAAAAGAGTTGGCAAAAAACCGGGAGAAGAATCAGAACAAAGAGTTGGGCAAAGGACTGAGAAACAGAACTGGAGAGCTAGCTTGCCTAGCCCCCTTCTATTCTGGGTATAAGGTACACCTCGGCGCCACTGGGAATAGTTTGGGTCCAGTCGTCACGGAATATTTGACCATCTATGGATACTGCAACATCCGTCTGCAGAACATCTCGCAGATTTGGGAATTTTTCTGCGAGGTATTCCATCATTTGAGCAATCGTCTCCGCTTGCACGTCTAAGCTTGCCTCCACGTCGTTACCGACGCGGAAGGAACTACTTAAACTAACCCGCATTATCCAATGCGTCTAATGCCGCCAAAACACGTGGTGGCGACATAGGCGCGTGGCCCATTCGTACACCTGTTGCATTAGCGATGGCATTACCTACGGCAGCCAAAGGCGGCACAATAGAGGTTTCACCAACACCACGTACACCATAAGGGTGGTTAGGGTTTGGAATTTCAAGTATCTGAGTGTCGATGAATGGCAGGTCAGAACACACAGGAATTCTATAATCTAGAAATCCAGGATTCTGCAAGCGGCCGTCATCGCCATAAATGTACTCTTCGTTCAGTGCCCAACCAATACCTTGTGTAGCACCACCTTGGAACTGACCTTCTACATAGTCAGGGTTAATGGCTTTACCCGCATCCTGCACAACGGTGTAGCGAACAATGGTGCTACGGCCTGTTTCTGGGTCAACTTCCACATCACAAATGTGGCTGGCAAAACCCATACCTGCGCCGTCAGCGGTTACTTCATTGTGACCTGCAATAGGTCCACCGGTACGACCAGATTTCGCAGCGATTTCGCGCAATGACAGCTTAGGTAAATTGCCATGGCCCTTACCTGTTGCCACTGCATGACCCTCTTCCCAAGAAACATCTTCTAAGGGAATACCCCAAGTCTTAGCTGCACGTTGCTTAAGCACTTCTATCGCTTCACGAGCGGCATAGATGGTGGCCATACCAGAGGAGAAAGTACCTCGACTACCCTCGGTCATGTCGTTATGACCCAGTGATGTGGTGTCAGCAATGTTGGCTTTTACGTTTTCGTAATCAATACCCAATTCTTCTGCTGCAATCATTGCCAAG
>CAJJAQ010000080.1 GCA_905182095.1 uncultured Pseudomonadales bacterium
CGATAAAGAGTAGCTTATACAAACTGTTAACTAATGGTATACACTTGGAGTGTGCAATGTTTCGGCAAAACAAAGATGCGAATGAGCCAAGCGAGATTGATAAATTTCTTGCGGAGTGTACAAGTCAATTTTTGAATCTGAGCGAGGATTCACCTCCCACACTGAATTTTTCGAATAATGGCCGGCATATTACTGTCTATATGTTTGACCAAAATTTGGCGATCTTGCGTTTTTTTTCTGACATGTTGGAAACGAACATAGCTCGTTTGCGCGGCGTTGCAGGGGCCTATGCTCGGGCTCAACCTGGTTTGACGGGTGCTGGTCCTGGTTGGGCTGTGACACGGTTTGCAGGCGCTGAGCATTTGAGTTTGCAGTTGGGTGATGAGGTTTATTTCCGTAAGGTCCCGAAGGAGATTAGTAAATTTATGGTGTGCAGAGCAAAAGCTGAAAAAAGGTTCTTGAACTGTTCTATCGAAATGACAGGTAAAAATCACCCAGAATCTATGCCTTTGACCTTGGCCCATGCGTTAGCAGGCTAGAATCCTTCGTTAGCCAAGTTTGTTTCTTTGCAAGTAGGCTACGTTGGTCCGCTTTTTATGACCTCTCCTCTGCTAGGTCTCGTTATGTAGCCCTAAATAACCAGAAACTACCTCAATAGAGGAGCCAACTTGTTATGAGTGAGAGTACAGAACAAACGTCGCTTGAAGACGACCAAACAAAAACCTTGTTTTCTACTAGGTTAAAGCAATTACGAAGCGACTGTGGGCTGTCTCTGCGAGGCCTAGCTAAAGAGGTGGGTGTGACAGCTAACGCGGTATTGCGTTGGGAAAAAGCAGAGGTCACGCCTACTCGTGGTAAAATGATTGAATTAGCACGTTTTTTTCAAGTTGAGCCCGGTTGGTTAGCTTGGGGCCTTGGCAATAGGGACTCGACTATAGGATTGGAGGCGTTGATTGCAAAAGTTAGCCGCCTTACCGAAGCGGAAATGTCGGCGATATCTGCGGTAGTGGATTCATTTGAAGAAGCCAGAAGCCAGGTTGCAGAACCTCGTGTAGACATTAATGATTAAACGATCATGATTAACATAGCGGGTAATTATTCTAGCGGGCAAGATTGAAGCAATTAAGGGTAGCTTTATATATCTGAGATCGATGGAGAAATGGTTATCGCGGGAGCAAACTAGTACAAAGTTTTTAAAGCCGCTTATCCGAATAGGGGGTAGGCAATAGTGCCAGCAGCTGTTGAAAATGGAACGCTCACTTCGCAATTTTTTAGGTTAGTAGGGCTCACTTGAATGCGGAGTATGCCAAAGCGATCTATTCCTAGCAAAATGGGTCAGTATAGAACCCTAATTGTAGTTGTTACTTAGTTACTTAGTTAATTAGCTGGATGGTTAACTTTGGTGTTCTGTGTGAAATAGAAGAGCATCATGGAGATAGCTTTACCAGTTTGTATCCTGAGCATCTCGCCTTGATTATTGCCTATATGCTTAATTATCCAATGGGCTTTGTTAGTGTTCTTTTTGGTTATGAATTCAAATCCCCTTGAATTTTTTAGCGCCCTTAAACCTAATGTTTCTGTTTCTGCTTAATCGCCTAGCTCGTGCAACGCCACGCGAGTAGCCGTGGTAAAACGCCACCTACAATTGGTTTCTCTAGACAATATTTATGTTTGTTGGGCTATCCAATATATTTCGCTTGCTGGGGCTTTATAGAATCCCTGTAAACACTTTGGGTCACTTTGGCTTACTTTGGCCTAGTAGGTTTGTCTTGCGGGCAAAAACGTTGCCTAGCTTGTTTTACTAGAATTATGTGTAGTGCGCTTAGGCCGCATATTTGAAAAGTATTTGTTTTTGCGCCATGGTGCTCCCAGAGAGTTGTATTAAAAGGGGATAAATAGTGCCAATGAACATATTAGGCATGATTGGAGTGACACCGCCGGCGTCGGCGTCGACAGTGCACATAGTTGGTGGTGGAGTAGATCCAGACTACATAACTAAGTTTACACAGGTGCACGAGGCTTCGGGCTTTGATGCGGTGCTTATTGGCCATTCTTCAAGTTCTGCTGATGGCTTTGCAATCGCCCAGCATGCGGCTTACCACACTGAAAAAATAAAGATTCTATTGGCTCATAGGCCCGGGTTTGCTGCACCTACTCAAGCAGCGCGCCGTGTTGCAACGTTGGATAACCTTATTGGTGGACGCCTGTTGTTGCATATCATTACTGGTGGAGTAGATGCCGACCAGCGTAGAGACGGTGATTACCTGCCTCATGATGAACGCTACCAACGCACCGACGAGTACCTGCAAGTTATGCGTAAGGTTTGGACCAGCGACCAACCTTTCGATTTCGAGGGTAAGTATTATCAAGTTAGTCGAGCTGCGTCAGACGTGGTGGCGGCCCAGTCTCCTCACGTGCCGTTATGGTTTGGCGGTATTTCAGACGCTGCAATTCCAGTGGGCGCGAGGCATTGTGATACATACGCTTTGTTTGGTGAGCCTCGTAAGCAGGTTTCTGAACTGATGTCTCAATTGGACCAAGCAGCAGCGGGTTTCGATAGAACGCTCAAATATAATCTGTCGTTCAGGCCCATTATCGCCGACACAGAAGAGGCTGCTTGGCGTAAAGCCAAAGATATATTGGCCGGCGTGGAAGCAGAATCTGGTGGTCGCAAATCAACTAAGGCACCGGAAGCAGAAACAGCTCGACGTCTGAGTAGTCTGATTGATGGTGGTGCGGTACAAGACGAGCGGCTTTGGGTGCCTATTGCCGCAGCGGCACAGGGCAGCGGTAACTCAACCGCCTTGGTCGGTACCCCTGAGCAGGTGGCTGAAGCAATAGCCAAGTACTATGACATGGGTGTTAGTGGTGTGCTTATTAGAGGCTTTGACCCATTTGAGGACGCCAAGACCTATGGTGAGGAACTGATTCCGTGGATCAGGGAGAAGGTCAAACAACGGGATGCTGCTAGTTAGCTGCGGTGACGCTGGGTTGAGTAAAGGGATGTAGGTGCAGGCTGCTGGTTTGTCTTTGTCTTTACCTTTATGGGTACCGTTTCTTCAAAGTATAGCTGGGTTCACAGAACCCGGCCTTCCAAAGGCCCAACCACTGCCCAATCTACCAAAAAAGATGCAATGGCTAGTACAACGCAGATAAGTCCTATTACCCCAAGTAATCTCCATACATGAAAAGTCTCGTCGCCGTCGGGGGCGTGATCTTGTTCTTCGGGTAACATCTAAAAGTCTCCATTGTTGTTCTCGTGAGTGTGTACCGACACGAGAAAGCTGTATGTGAACCCAATAATTAGCTTTTGGCATTGCACGTCTGTACGGCGTGAATTAGTTGTCTGTGTTAGATTTTGTCCACACTTTAGCTGCTGCGAGTCAGAGCGTGTATGGCCTCAGTGGCTAACCCTGCGATTTCACCTGACCTGAGGACGTCGTTCCAACTGTTGTCGTCAATGTCGATGCCATTTGCAGTTCTCGCTGCTTTGGTTATTTGCTCGGGGTCGCCGGGAATCAAAACTTTTTCTGTTCCGGCTGCTGGTGTGCTGGCGTAAATGTAATCAATCATGGCACTGACTTCATCGTCAAAGGCTTGCAGGTCGCCAACCGCTGCGGGGTCAATAATGATGGACAGCATGTTATTCAGAGTAGCGCCAAGGCGAGTGTTTTTGGGTTGCATGGTGAAATTGCCGCCTAGTCCGCCACCTAAAAGTTCGCACATAACCATTAGCCCGTAGCCTTTATGTTGTCCGAATGGCTGCATGGCGCCCTTGGCTTCAGGTCCGAAGATAACGCCTGGGTCATTGGTGTCGACGCCGTTCTCGTCGACCAAGGAGTTGGCGGGCACTGTCTCGCCCTTCATATGCGCGACGCGCACTTTACCGGCAGCAACCGTTGTGGTGGCCATATCTAAGACCACATGTTTGCCGTCGGCTCGAGGCACCGTGCAGCAAAATGGGTTAGTAATAAAGCGCCGATCGCGCCCGCCGTAGGCCACCACCATCGGGTCGTGGCCTACCACGTTGACATAGTGGGTGGACACTAAACCGGCGTCTGCACAGGCTTCGCCAAATGCACCAATTCTGCCAAGGTGGGCTGCATTGCCTAGCGCTACGCAGCAAATGCCAAGTTGTTTGGCGCGCTCAATACCTAGTTCCATTGCTTGCATACCAACCACTCGGCCAAGGCCTAGTTCTGCATCGAAGGTAACTACCGCGCCGTTGTCTTTGATTAATTTTGCATCGTTTGCGGGGTTGATATGACCGGCTTTCATGGAGCGTACATAGCTTGGAATCATGCCAACGCCATGGGAGTCGTGGCCTTTGAGGTTGGCCTCAACTAAGTGAGCTGCCACAGCCTTTGCATTATTTTCTGGTGCCCCAGCGGCATGGAGTATTGCGCTGGCTAGATTGGTCAGGTTTTGGTGTTGAATGATCATTATTTTTCGTTCCAGTCTTTAGCGGTGCTGCTTTTGGGTGGTGATGCTCGATTAGCAAATAATGTCTTGATCCTCGCTCAAGTGCCAGTAGGAAATTTTGCTCAAGTGTGTTTTAGGAAGTTTGGCCATCGCGGCAGATATGGTTTCTAGTTGTAAAGCAAAAGCTGGCACAGTTGCGGTGGACAGTTGCGGTGGGCGGTGGGCGGTGGGCGGTGGCGGAGAATAGTTGGGTCGGATATTTTTGACGTACAGCTTTGACGGACAGCTTTGACGATTAGTTGTTTGCATTATGGGAAGGGGGGCAGCTTCTAATTATTGAAAGTCATCTATTGGAAGTCATCTATTGAGAGTCAACTCTAGATTAGCGAATCACCAGTTGGATTTTTTTACTAAGAGTTTGTGCAGGCGGTTATCGGGCATGGCGTGAGGAGGGTTTACGGTGGTGTTTTGCTGCTAGGTTTTCTTTGTAAGCCATTGAGGAACAAGGACTTTTCTTGAAATTTTTAGTTAACCAACTTTGTTTAAAGAGTAGTTACTAAACTAAGTTGATGGTGCACCCGACTGGATTCGAACCAGTAATCGCCGGTTTCGTAGACCGGTGCCTTATCCAGTTGGGCCACGGGTGCTCAACAAGGGCCGCATTATCTGGAAGAATGCTTTGGATCTCAACTTATTTAATGCTCTTGAGCAATCTAATTTCACAATTAGACATTTTCAAGGGTATTTTTCGCTCCTTAAACAGTATTTTCGCAACACAAATTTATGATTGGCGTAATCCGTTGGGTTCCCTATACACTCCTGAGTGGGCAATATCGCCGTTTGGCCTTAGGCGTCGTTTAATAGGGTGGTTGTTTTGAGTATGCTTTTAGAATCTGGTATCGAATTAATGATGATTGGTATGGGGACGGTGTTTTCCTTCCTTGCTTTGCTGGTCGTTGTGACCCAAGCCATGTCTTGGGTGGTTTTGAAATTTGCTGTGGCAGACGGCCCAGTGGCCACAGACTCGCTGTCGAGGTCGGTGGGGGCATCAACTAGTGCGCCCAGTCAAAAAACAAACTCCGCTCAGCATGTCGCTGCAATTGCCCTAGCATTGGACACGCACTTGGGCGCAAAGAAACTGTGACCTAAGCGGGCCAGCCTCTTGTTGGCGCTCTTATGGATAAGATGAAGTATAAGATTTAGCCCTGCAGGGTTGAGAGGAGACATCAATGAATAAGAATAATCCATTAGGTATAACTGACGTAATTTTGCGCGACGCCCACCAAAGTATTTTGGCTACGCGGATGCGCGTAGAAGACATGTTGCCTATTGCTGAGAAGCTCGACCAAGTGGGGTTTTGGTCCTTGGAATCTTGGGGTGGGGCAACTTTTGATGCCTGTATTCGTTATTTGGGCGAAGATCCGTGGGAGCGCCTAAGACTACTTAAAGCAGCAATGCCAAATACCCCTCAACAAATGCTGTTGCGTGGGCAAAATATTCTAGGCTACCGACATTACGCAGATGACGTGGTGGAAAAGTTTGTTGAGCGTGCAGCGATCAACGGCGTTGATGTGTTCCGCATTTTTGATGCTATGAACGATATGCGTAATTTGACCACGGCTATTAAAGCAACACTTGCAGTGGATAAACATGCCCAAGGCACCATTTCTTATACCGTGAGCCCGGTGCATACCATGGAGATGTGGGTAGATTTAGCGAAGGAAATCGAAGACCTAGGTGCGCACAGCATATGCATTAAGGACATGGCTGGCCTACTCAAGCCTTATGTTGCATTTGATCTTGTCAGTCGTTTGAAGGCGTCACTAGATATTCCCGTCCACATGCAATGCCATGCAACAACCGGTATGTCTACGGCAACCTATTTGAAGGCCATTGAGGCCGGAGTGGATAATGTAGATACGGCGATTTCTTCGATGAGCATGACTTATGGGCACTCAGCCACAGAGTCGTTAGTTGCCATACTACAAGATGAAGAGCGCGACACCGGTTTAAATATTGAGTTATTGGAAGAGATTGCCGGTTATTTCCGCGAAGTACGCAAAAAATATGCGCAATTTGAAGGGGCCATGCGTGGTGTTGATTCGCGCATTCTTGTTGCTCAAGTGCCCGGTGGCATGCTGACTAATTTAGAAAGCCAACTACGAGAGCAAAATGCCACTGAACGGCTAGATGAAGTGCTCGAAGAAATACCCAAGGTACGAGAGGACTTAGGTTTTATCCCTTTAGTGACGCCAACCTCGCAAATTGTTGGCACTCAGGCCGTTATCAATGTGCTGGCGGGGGAGCGGTATAAAAATGTGACCAAAGAGACAGCTGGAGTTTTGGCTGGCGAGTATGGTTCGACCCCTGCGCCTCTAAATAGCCAGTTACAAAAACAGGTATTGGGCGATGTTGCGCAAATTACTTGTCGTCCAGCAGATTTGCTTGCACCTGAATTAGAGGCGTTGACTGAGACCTTCAATGAATTGGCCAAGAGCGAAAACATTGTCTTGGCCGATGCCAAAATAGATGACGTTCTGACTTATGCGCTTTTCCCCCAGGTGGCTACAAAGTTTTTGACCAATAGGAATAATCCATCGGCATTTGAACCTGCGCCATCTGCCCAACCCACCCCGACAACCCAAGCATCATCAGCGCAATCTAACGCTGCTGACTCAGGGTCCTACACTGTGACCGTAGATGGCACGCCTTATTCGGTACAGATCGAAGCGGGCAGTGGCAGTGTTGCTGAGCGCATGCAGGTGAGTGCCCCAGCTAAAGTTGCTGAGGCGGGTGAATGGATGAACGCTGGTTTGGCAGGCACAGTCCATCAGGTGTTGGTTAAGGTTGGCGATGTGGTCTCAGTCGGGCAAAAGATATTGGTACTTGAAGCTATGAAAATGGAAACCGATATCAGTGCGGCAGTAGCGGGTGAAGTGTCGGCGATCAATGTGGGCTCAGGCGATCAAGTAGCGGTCGGGCATCCCCTAGTTCTCATTAACCCCAGCTAGTGCATATAGTGCTGCGCCGCAGTTTTATGCACCGGTTTCGCTGCGCAGGGTTAATAAGACCTAACTAAATTTTGAGGTTTGTTGGATGGATCTATTAGATCAACTATGGAACGGTTCTGGTTTGGCGCAAATGTCGTTTGGTCAATTTTCGATGATTTCGATCAGTCTGTTGTTGCTGTATTTAGCCATTGCGAAAAAATTTGAGCCCCTGTTATTAGTGACCATTGGTTTTGGTGGTCTTTTGAGCAATATTCCTGGCGCGGAAATAGCCACCGGTAATGGGCTACTGCATCTGATTTATGAAGTGGGTATTGAAACTGGCGCATTTCCGCTAATTATTTTTATGGGCGTTGGTGCACTAACAGATTTTGGGCCGCTATTGGCGAATCCGAAAACTTTGCTACTGGGCGCAGCTGCGCAGTTTGGCATCTTTGCTACTTTGTTGGGCGCGCTTGGCCTAAGTGCTTTGGGCATTATGGACTTCGATTTAAAGCAGGCGGCGGCAATAGGCATTATTGGTGGTGCTGACGGGCCAACGGCCATATTTGTGGCCGGCAAGCTGGCTCCAGAATTACTTGGTGCAATTGCCATCGCTGCTTATTCCCATATGGCCTTAGTGCCAATTATTCAACCGCCTATCATGCGTCTTCTTACCACAGAAAAAGAGCGCCGCATTGTTATGGTTCAATTGCGTGAAGTTTCAAGGCTAGAGAAGATCATTTTCCCTCTGCTTCTGCTGTTGTTGGTGGCTTTTTTGTTGCCCTCTGCTGCACCTTTATTGGGTATGTTTTGCTTTGGTAATTTAATGCGTGAATGTGGTGTGGTAGAGCGCTTGGCGGAAACCACCCGAACTTCTTTGATCAATGTTGTGACCATATTTTTAGGATTAGGAGTGGGCTCCAAGTTAGGGGCTGACAGTTTTTTGACCGCTGAAACGCTAGGTATTTTGGCCTTGGGTATGGTCGCGTTCTCCATTGGTACGGCCAGTGGTGTGCTCATGGCTAAACTGATGAATCTCTTTACCGCTAAGCCGATCAACCCTCTAATTGGCGCTGCGGGTGTGTCTGCTGTGCCCATGGCTGCGCGGGTGGTGAATAAGGTCGGTTTAGAGGCTAACCCACAGAACTTTTTGCTTATGCATGCAATGGGGCCCAATGTGGCTGGCGTAATTGGCTCGGCGGTTGCCGCTGGTTTGATGATTATGATTACTGGTGGTTAAGACTTTCTGTACAACATGGCCTATATTGTCGCCTCGTCAATGGTCCTGCTAAAATGGTCCAGCCAAACTGCCGTCCGAATTTGAGTAGATTAATATGAAAGTGTCTAAACTTGTTGCTCTGTTGACTCTTGTAGTTGCCCCCGTTACCCATGCCGATTATTGGGTTTCTGTTGCCAGTTTTCAAAGTCGTGATAACGCAGAGGCTGGCTTGCTGAAAGCCCAATCACAAAGTGGGAAAGATTTTGCTGTTATTGCCAGTGAAACCAGTAATGGCTTCTTTTATAGAATTGCTGCCGGACCTTATACATCGGCGTCTGCTGCCCAGAACCCATTACAAGATTTACGTGATAGTGGTTATGCTTCTGCTTGGATTTGGCAAGGCCGATCTGCTGAGTCGGTTGCTCAGTTAAAATCTCGCCCTGAAAAGGAAAGTTCCTTTGAATTCAATACCTTAGCGGAAACTGAAAACGAAGACCTTTTCAGCGACGATGATTTTTTTAACGAAGATTTAGACGCACTGTTTGCGGACCGTGACGATGAAGTTGCAGACCAAGGCGGTGCTGATTTACCCAAAGAGCTGGCACCGGCTCCAGCAAACTATCAGCTAAATAGACTGCAAAGAGATTGATACAGTTCTTGTAAAAGCTGTGCCCGCCCATTACCTATCACTTTCTATGCTCACGCGTACTTTCATGAGATTTGCTGGGCTTTAGAGTCACCCAAGCTTTTGGCCGATTTTTATGTAGTTGCAGATTGGCATTGTGGCCGGTTTCCCCCTAGGCTAATTGCTTCTTTATTATCCAGTGGCCTTTATGCGTTATCGAAATGCAACACAGTGGGGTGTTTACGACGTTGAAGTAGTAGATGGGCAGATTGTAGACGTATTCGCCATCGACGAAGACCCAGATCCTGCGGAAATTCGTCACACCCTACGTGATGGTGTCCAGCATTCCAGTCGAATCAAAAGCCCGGCAATTCGTCGTGGCTGGCTAGAGGGCACTGACCCTACAAATAGTCTGCGCGGTATTGATGAGTTTGTGGATGTTTCTTGGGACGTTGCCTTGGGCTATGCAGCCAAAGAACTGCAGCGGGTGAAAGACGAATATGGCAATCGATCAATTTTCGCCGGTTCTTACGGCTGGGCCAGTGCCGGCCGTTTCCATCATGCACAGTCGCAACTGCATCGCTTTATCAATTTCATGGGCGGCTGTACTCGTGCTATGAATAGCTATAGCACTGCTGCGGCGCAAGTTATTTTGCCCCACGTGCTTGCGCCATGGGCGCAAATGGAATTGCAACAAACCAGCCTAGAAGATGTGGTGGGTAATACCGAGTTGTTTATTGCTTTTGGTGGTTTGCCTGCGCGTAATGCTCAAGTGGCCTATGGCGGTATTACTGAGCACCGGACCGCCATTGATCTACAGCGTGCCCACAAAGCTGGGGTTGAGTTCGTTAATATATCGCCGGTGAGACACGACGTTGCAGATGACCTTGAGCCGCGCTGGCTTGCGCCAAGACCCGGCACAGATGTGGCGGTTATGTTGGCCATGGCTTATGTGCTTGAAACACAAAATCTCGCTGATAGAAAATTCTTAGCAAGCCACTGCGTAGGCTACGAACGCTTTCAAAGCTATTTGCTTGGTCAGACTGATGGACAAGCAAAGACCCCTCAGTGGGCGGCGCAAATCTCCTCAGTTTCTGCGAACAGCATCGAATCTTTAGCAATTGAGGCTGCGGGCAAAAGGACCTTTCTTACCGCAGCATGGGCGCTGCAGCGCGCCGATCACGGCGAACAACCCTATTGGATGTTGGTTACGCTGGCTGCAATGTTGGGCCAGATCGGTCTGACGGGTGGAGGTGTTGGATTTGGCTACAGTGCAGAAGGCTTTGTCGGTAGTAATTGGCGTCGCTTTAATTGGGCGACAGTAAGCAAGGGCAAAAATCCTGCCGACTTTGCTATTCCAGTTGCGCGCATTGCCGACATGTTGCTCAACCCAGGTGACACTATTAGCTACAATGGCCAAGACATTACATTTCCAGATACGCGTCTGATTTATTGGGCCGGTGGTAACCCATTTCACCATCACCAAGATCTTAACCGTCTGACCCAAGCGTGGCGCCGGCCCGATACGGTGATTGTTAATGAACCTTGGTGGACACCCACCGCGCAATGGGCCGATATTGTTTTTCCTGCAACAACTACTTTCGAACGTACAGATATTTGTGCATCCAGTCACGACCCCTACGCGCACTTGATGCAGCAAGCCATTCCCCCTCAGTTTGATGCGCGCTCTGATTATGAAATTTTTTCCGGCTTATCAGATAAGTTAGGTTTTGCCGATAAATTTACTCAGGGCAAAGGGGAGAGGGAATGGTTGCGAGATCTTTGGCAAAGATCCAATGAGCGGGCCAAAGCTCAGGGTTTTGAATTGCCGGATTTTGACGAGTTTCTAGAGAAGGGCAGTTATCAGATACCGGCTAAGACCGCTATGGGTGATTGGCTGGCGGACTTTCGTATGGATCCAGCAAAACATCCACTGTCTACGCCTTCTGGAAAAATTGAAATATTTTCTAACACAATTGATGGCTTCGGCTACGCCGATTGCCCCGGACATGCGGTTTGGCTGGAGCCTTTTGAACGGTTGGGTGGAGCGGGTAATGAAAAGTTTCCGTTACATTTAATTTCTCCCCAACCCAAGCGTAGACTGCACAGTCAATATGATCAGAGTGCTTATAGTCAGGCTGGCAAGATTCAGGGTCGTGAACCTTTAACCCTACACCCCGACGCCGCGGCATTGAGAAATATTAAGGCGGGAGATTTGCTTCGTGTATTTAATGATCGAGGGGCTTGTGTTGTGGGCGCGGTGATCAATGAGAATATCAAAGAAGACGTTGTGATTTTACCTACTGGCGCTTGGTTTGCGCCCAGTGCTGAAACTGCCGGGCTTGAATTAAACGGTAACCCGAATGTCTTGACTAAGGATAAAGGCACTTCGAGTTTGGCCCAAGGCCCCAGTGCTCATACCTGTTTGGTAGAGGTAGTGAAGTTGTCCGTCGAGGAACTTTTTGTTCTGGCTATGTAGGGCTGGCAATTATTGACAGAACCGGCGTTGGTCGTACTTATAGTTGCATCTGGACGGGGGCAGTTATTAAAGACGTTCTTCACGGTAGTATTTGTCAGTTGCTAAATTTTGCTCTAATTTTGTCGCCACGTTACCAATCGCATCAGCCCAGTCGCCACCTTTGGTATTTCTGAAAAGGCGCACAGTGTTTGGATACCAATAGCTATCATTTCGAGTTTCCGTCCAGCGCTAGCCTGCAATGAATGGAGGTAAAACATAGGTGGTTACAACTTGCGAACCGGCGAAATGAACGGTTGAGTTATCATTGCTGATTACTAGATCCAACGCCTCAATTTGTGCTGCGAAGTTATCTAAGTCTGTTAGCGGGTCGGCCTATTCTCAGTCGTAAAGGTTTGCTAAAGCGAAGTGGGTATCCGCGCTCTGCGGTTCAATTTTCGGTGCCGCTCGGTAGTGTTTTTAAGCCTCCGAAATATTTTGTTGCTTCTCTGCTAACTTTGCAAAATTAAGGTGGGTCTCTAGGTGCTTGGGATCAATTGTAAAAGCACGAGAATAGTGTTGCCTAGACGCCTCAAGTTTTTCTTGCTCCTGAAATAGGTTGCCTAAATTACAATGAGAGTCGACGTCGTGAGGGTATTGCGAGGCACTGACGTACACACGCCTCTAAAGATGCTCCGTCTCCAAGCATGCTTGAACATAGAACCGCATATTCGAGTAGTTGTAAATTTTTGGGGGTTCGACAACCTATGTTGCGCTACTCGAAAAACCTCGGGGATGTCACTTTTTTTGGTAGCGCGTTGCGTGCAGTTTGAATGTTGCCCCGTGGTGATGGGCTTGGAGCAAGCAGTGTGATCCAAGGGGCTTGGCGCCGTGGTTAACAGTCAAGGCATTGTACAATCACCAGTAGCTAGAGAACATGCGGGTATTCCGAATGATTTGGCAGACTACGATCTGGGTTGCAATGAGCAGCCCAGGTAGGTTTTGCGGCTAATCACGTGGTTTCTGAGCCTGAAGCGGTTGAGAAAATTGCTTCGTTTTTGAGTTTTACGGATGGGTATTAAGCGCTAATGGCGCTAAATCTTTCGCAATAAAAAATTGCCGGTGGTCGGCAATGGTAGCCCCGACAGGAGTCGAACCTGTATCTATCGCTTCGTACCACTACTACTTTCGTAGCCATTATTAATGTTCGTGGTCTGGACTTTCTCTTAACCTTATCCAGTCGCACTTCTGCGCTGCTGGTTTTAGGTTGCATCCGTCAAGTCTCTACACCTTCCGAATTGATCGGCTTGGCTCGGGATTGCCATTACCTAAGTAAGAAGGTTTCCCCGAATTTGAATGCATCTCATATGCCGTTTCCAAACATATGACCCAATTTAACTTAGGAGGCGACTATTCTATCCATTGAACTACAAGGCCATTGCGCGATGGTAATCAAGTTGGCTGTTAAAGACAAAGCATGCTTGTCTTGCGGGTAATTAAAATTGTGAATTCGTCTTAGTGCCCAAGCATTCTGCTGTGGCTAACCATCTGTAAAGCCAGTAAGCCCCTATGGCAAGGCCTGATGGCTGGGAGGTAAAATGCGAAGTAAAACGAGGCAGCTAGCCGAGTACTTAACGAATTTAGCCCGATGTCCGTTAGGATTAGATCAAGCGCGTACTGAACTCAATATGAGTTTGGATCGAACTTTAATGGAATTAGGAACGAACGAAGATTGAGCATGGCCCAATCTTTGTTCGGTTTGTTTGTGCTTAGTCAGACCATCGATCAAAGCGCAGAATTTCTTCCATTGGCTTTCTGGTGACAGGGCCGAATTTGCCTAATGGGTAGCCCACTGGGATAAGGCAGTAAGCATGCATCGAGCTGGGTAGGTTCAATACTTTGGCCGCGGCTTCTGGGTTGGTCAGTGCCAGTGTCGTAGGCGCTGCACCTAGCTCTAGTGCTCTGGCGGCCAAGAGTAAGTTTTGAATGCCGGGCCATATGGAGCCGTTACCGCCTGCGACCATTGCTGGCGTTGGTGTCTCGCCGAAATCCATGCAAGCAATAATCAGTGCAGGTATTTCGTGCAAATGTTCTTTCTGCCAAACCACTGCATTGACCATACGTTGGCGCTTGTCTGCTGGCTGGTGGGACAGGCTGCCAGGATTATCGACTAAGGGTGCTAAATAGCTTTCAACGCCAGTTTTGTTCAGCGCTGCCAGTTGTGCTTTGACCTCTGGATCGGTCACAACTATCCATCGCGCGCCCTGGGTATTAGATCCTGATGGCGCCTGATTGGCCGCGCTTATAAGCTTGAGTAAATGCTCCTCAGGTACCGCTTTGGTATCTAACTTACGCATTGCCCTGCAGTTATACATGGTCTCGAATAGACCCATTTCTGTTGTTGTTTCGCTCATTTCACTCCCCTTTTTATACTCTTGTATTGCTGATTTAGCACTGCTGCTGTAATTGTGTCTTTTTACAAGTAGTAAAGTTATCAGAGGTGGGTGCCTTAAGCTCGCTTATATATTGAAGCTCAATAGAGCGGTGTTTTCTCACCGTCTACCTATTAGGTTTGCGATTTAGACCGGCCTATCGATGTTGGTTGTCGGCTTTAGCTGTTGAAATTTTCGCCATCAAAATCGGCAAAGAGTTTTTTGCTGATCTCCTCGGGCACTCGACTCCAGTTTCCAAGCAGGCGTCCAAGACGTGTTATGCCTACAGGCACCGTAGGACTGTCGTGAATAATGCTCGAGTACATGGTTTTACGCATTGATTCAAATCGACCGTTAATTATGGCCGCCGACGCGGTGAGAATTTTAATTGCAATAGATGGGTGTTTTTCGCTTATTACGTCGAAGCTTTCTTTTGAGAGGTACAGGTAGTCGCAGGCTTCTCTGGCAACCACGGTGGCTGTCCGTGTGTTATCCAACACCAGATTAACTTCGCCAAGCAGGCTGGGGCCAGGCCAATTACCTACATTGGTTGCAACGGCTGTCAAATTCACACGGATTTTGTAGAAAGCGGAATAAGAGCCATTTAGCAGTAAGTACAAGTCTCGGTCAGTATCACCTTGTGAAACCAAAATGGTGCCGCCTGCGGCATGCCTTTCCTCGAGCATGGGCAGAAAGTCATCGATGTCTTGTGTGCTTAACGCGGGCAAAATTTTAGCAATTTTTTCCTTCTTCTCTGCTTCTTCCATAACGCTACGCGGTCTCGTTGTTTAATAGGTTTGAGGGCTCTGTCCTAAAAATCTTTCCAAGAACTCTTTCCAAGAACTCTTCCCAAGAAATTGGCCCTAGGATTCAGTTCAAGCAACCTAGGGGCCGGAGTAAACGGATCAGGGGCTATCTGGGTAGGCTCTATAGGGCTAGAGTTTCGCCTTCTTTGGCAACGATGGTGTTGCCAGTCATATCTTTAGTTTGTTCAGCGATGGCGTCTAATTCATCGTCAGTAAGGTCTGGGTTGAATCCTGAAAGAACCAGTGTCTTTACTCCAAGCTGCTGGGCAGTTTTATGGCCGACCTGCCAAGTTGAATGTCCCCAACCTTTGAATTTAGCGTAATCTTCATCAGAGTAAGCTGCGTCAAAAATCAGTACATCAGAGTTTTCTGCTAGCTCTCTTAAGCCTGGGTGAACTTGATCTGGCTCTTCATGCTCGTGATCGAGGCAGTAAGCAAGGCTTTTGCCATTATGCTCTATCCGGAAACCAATGCTGCCATCTGGGTGGTTTAACTCTGCGGTAGAAATTTTGACCCCATCGAGTTCGATACCCTCTCCTGGTGCTATTTCTATCACTTCTTTGATGCCAGCCAATAAATCGAATGGAATAGGGAAGTTGGGTGGAGTCATGGCTGCTTCTAGACAGCTGCGAAGGGTAAAGCCTGGTCGCTTTGGACCATAAATTTTGATGTTGTTGGCCGGGTTAAAAGCGAGCTTGAAAAAGGGTAATCCTTGAATATGGTCCCAATGGGTGTGACTGAGCAAAATAGAGATACTTAGCCCTTGATTTTGCGCTTGGGTCAGGCGTTCAGTAAATCTACAAATGCCAGTGCCTGCGTCAATCAAAAGTAGATTATTTCCTGCTCTGACCTCCAGACACGGTGTATTTCCGCCATATTTGCGAGTGTGTTGCGCCGGTGTTGGCACAGATCCTCTAACTCCCCAAAAGGTGATCTCAAAATTTGTGCGAGAAGTCATCGAGCTAAATATACCTTATCCGCTTTAAGTGTTACCGAGTGGGCAATGTTATCACGACACTATAAGGGAAACTGCGCCAATTATGAACTGGGCGAAAGCTTCTTGTGTGTAATTAACTGACCACATAAATGTTCAAATTGAGGAAATAAAGTGCTTTCCTCAACAGGGTATATGTCTTTGGACGTTGTAACCCATATATCTACTCGCGTACACTTAAGGTGTTCGGTCGGTAGTTTTTTCGCGCTCAGCTGTCCCTAAATGGATCAACACGTAGAGCGTAAACTTGCCGACATGAGTTTAAAACACAATGAATTGTCGATAAGAGAGGGGTATTAGGAATGGGTAAGCAAATGTCACTGTTAAGAGCAACCGGATTGGCTTTGGTCTCAATGGTATTAAGTGTGCCCTCTGTTTTCGCGGAAAGTTATGGCGGAAGAGTCGACGGCGTGGGCGAAGTCGAAGTTGAACTGGTTGAAAAAGGCACCCCATCTTTTCCGCGCCGCGCAAAGTCCTACGGGGTCAGTGGTGTGGTGGTTGTAAAATTCAATGTCGACATTGAGGGCAATGCTGTTGGTGCGGTGATCGTTGAATCTAAACCTCGAAGATTGTTTGACCGTTCAGCAATGAGATATATGGATACGCTTAAGTTTACTCCATACGAAACTAATGGCGCCACCGTGGCAGTGACGGATGTAGTAATGAGTGTTGTCTACAGATTGAAAGACTAAAAGGACGGTGAACACAAATTCATTGTTA
>CAJJAQ010000081.1 GCA_905182095.1 uncultured Pseudomonadales bacterium
TTCGGCCATCCGTACGATGGAGTGCATTACGTAATTGTTCAACGGACCACCCGCCCAAGTAAGGCCACCGGTAAATGTTAAAGGCTTGCTGGTGTCTAAGCCTAGCTCTCGGCTGGCAATTTGTACTGCCACGGGGAAGCAACTGTAAACATCTACCAAGTCGATATCTGCCGTTGTCATGCCAGACATTTCAAGGCACTTTTTGCCGGCAAAGCGAATGGCTGGGGAGCTATGCAAGTTGTCACGGTTGGATAAGTGGAAATGATCTTGAGCATCGCTTCCCGCCCAAGGGTAAACCCATTTTTCTCGCGGAATACCCAGTGACTCGGCTTTTTCTTCTGAACATAAGATCAGTGCGGCAGCTTGATCTACGGCGCTATTTGAATTCATAAACTTAGGGTAAGGGAATGATACAGGGCGGTTAACTGCAGAAATTGTGCGAATTTCTTCGGCAGTTTTCGCATCTCGAATCCATGCATTTGGATTGTTTGCAGCTACTGCGCTGAAGCTCGCCCAAAGCTCGGAAATGTGTTTCATGTGGTCTTTAACACTCATGCCTAATTCGTTGCGCAGTGCGGTTTCCATAATAGGGTAAATTTGAATAGGGCGACCCAGGCGAATGCTTTGCTCGGCAACATGGCGCATGTCTTTTTCCGCACCAATCTGTAGATCTGGTGTGCCGGGCAGTTCCGTCCAGCCCAGGTCATGCTGTGCTTTGGCCGCCTTTGCTTGAGAATTACCGCATTCGGCGCCGGTAAGAATAATGATGTCATGAGCGCCACTTTGAATGTCTAACGCACTGACATTCAAAACCGACTGCACATAGTTGCCGCCAAAAGGCGATAGAGCAGTTTGTGCATTTGGGCAACCAATGGCTTCGGCAACGGCTTTGGCAGGGTTTTGATAGCCCCAAATACCTTTGATAACGCGGACAGAATTTGCATTGAGAAGTTCACTGCTGCCTGCGTCTGCTGCCGCGGCTTTGACCGCTTCGATCATGAGTTCGACGGGCTCTTTGGCTGTTGCAAAATTTTGGAAACGTTGCTCAAGATGGCTGATGCCGACTAAAACCGGTGTGGGTTGACTCATGATTTACTCCTACAAATAGATTTATTCTTATGCAAACTAATCGAACCCACTTAGCGTGGACTGAACTATAAAACTTAACTATACATGACTGTGGTTGGCTGCGCGTGATCTGTGGAAACTGGCGAAGACTGTTAAATCATTGCATTATATCGGTGGAGAAATTTTTGATTGGGGGTACTGGTGAATAACGCTAAGAATCTTAGTAGGAGTCTAATAAAGGCCAGAATGGTAATATGACTGCTGATATCGATTTCTCACCGGTTGATGTGCTAATTGTCGGTGCGGGGGCATCTGGTGCAACTGCCGCTTGGAATTTGACCGAAACGAAAATGCGCATTGTTTGCCTAGAGCAGGGCGGTTGGACCAATCCGGCCGATTACCCAACCACTGGTAGAGATTGGGAAACTCGTGCGCAATCAGATTTCAGTATTAATCCAAACCGCCGCCAACAACCAGGCGACTACCCTGTTAACGATGATGAGTCGCCGATAAAAATTGCCAACTATAACGGTGTGGGTGGCGGTACTGTTTTGTATGCTGGTCACTATCCGCGTTTTCATCCGTCGGATTTTAAGGTTAAGTCGTTAGATGGTGTGGCCGATGACTGGCCGATAGATTATGGCGACTTAGAACCTTTTTATGCAGAAAATGATCGTGTCACTGGGGTCTCGGGGCTTGCCGGAGACCCCGCATACCCGGCAAAACAATCTCTCATGCCGCCGCTACCCATGGGCAAGTCTGGACAAAAATTGGCTGAGGGCTTTAATCAGCTTGGCTGGCATTGGTGGCCTTCAGATTCGGCCATCGCGACTCAACCTTATAATGGTAGAGATCAGTGTATAAATCTTGGGGCGTGTATTTCTGGCTGTGCTCAGGGCGCTAAAGCCAGTACCGATATCACTTATTGGCCTGAAGCTTTGCGTGCTGGTGTAGAACTGCGTGCTTGGTGCCGCGTGAAGGAAATCAATGTTGGCGAGGATGGCCTAGCTTCTGGGGTGACGTATTTTGATGAAGAGGGCGTGGAGCAATTTCAACCTGCCCACATAGTTATCATGGCCTGCAATGGCGTGGGGACGCCGCGCATATTGTTAAATTCAGTATCCGAACAATTCCCCAACGGTTTGGCCAACAGTTCTGGCTTGGTCGGAAAAAACTTGATGCTCCATCCCTACGCTTCTATTCAGGGCGTATTTGACCAAGAGCTCGATGGTTACCGTGGCCCCCATGACAGTATTTGGAGCCAAGAATTTTATGAAACCGGTGTTGCAAGAGACTTTGTGCGAGGCTTTACCTACGAGACCACTAGAGGTCGAGGTGCGGTGGCTACAGCCGTTAGCGGTGCCCACACAGGGCGCATTCCCTGGGGTACTGGGCACCACGACGCTTATCGGAAATTATTCAACCGCATTGCCGGTATGGTGGCGATATGTGAAGACTTACCAGAAGAACACAATACTGTCACATTAGACCCGAACATTAAGGATGCTCGCGGTATTGCGGCGCCTAAGATGACCTATAGCATCAGCGAGAATTCTCAGAAGATGTTGGACTTTGCTGTTGCGCGTGCTGAAGAAGCCCTGCGTGCCGCGGGTGCCACCGATATAATGATTGAATCGCCGCTGACCGGTGGTGGTTGGCACCTAATGGGTACTGCGAGAATGGGCGTGGACCCAAAAAAATCTGTGGTCAACGAATGGGGACGCAGTCACGACGTAAAGAATTTGTTTATAGTCGATGGCAGTGTCTTTGTTACCAGCGCTGGTGTGAATCCAACGCGGACAATTCAGACGTTGGCTCTCTACATTACCGACCAAATTAAAAAGCGTTTAACCCATTTGTTTGACTAAGGTTCCACCTAGGTTTTACCAATACAGCCATTAGTGTTGGCTGTTAATGTTGAGAAGGAGGTTTTTATGAGCAATACCATCGCCACGGATAGTTTGTTTAGCAGCGAAGAGCGCGATGCCCTCTATATGTTAGTTGGGATGATTGTGCCAGCGAGTGCAACCTACGGTGTACCTGGTGCAGATGATGAGGTGATTTTTGCCGACATTTTGGATTCCGCTCGTGCAAATGAAGGGCAAATTCGCAAAGGTATTGATTATGGTATGTCATGTGGCTTAGGTGGCGATCTGTCACTTGAACAACTGCAATCAGAGCTAGAAGGTCACCCCACAATGACGCCAGTGGTAAGTTTGGTGATGCAATGCTATTACCGCGATGATCGGGTTATGGCTTCATTACAAATGGAACCAAGAGCGCCGTTTCCAAAAGGGTTTGAGGTGCCCGAAGGCGATTGGTCTATGCTCGACGCTGTGCAAAAGCGCGGCAAAATCTGGCGCGACGCTTAGCAGCGCCAACACACCGCTCAGTTTATTTAGGAGCATTATTCAAGAGCATTATTGAAGAGCACTACTGGAGCGCGCTTTTGGAAGGTGCTATTGGAAGGTACTATTGGAGGGTACTCTTGGATAGCTCTTTAGGTCGTTCTTCCAGATCTGGTTTGTAGTTAGTCCTAGCAGATAACTCGTTGGCTAGAATGTTCTTAATACGCTTCTTTTGACTCCCTGAAAAAGTCCTTTTGGCCCTTTTAGTCCTTAGATTATCGGCCAAACATTGGCTTGCTTCCGCCCAATGCGGGCTCGTGTCCGCGCATTGGGGGAAAATTAAACTAGTCTAGAGCTAGTCTAAAGTTAGGTTACTAACACTTTGCCATCGTCAATTTCTTTTTGAATCTCGGCCAACTTCTCCTCGGTTAACGAGTAATTCCAAAGTAATGGCATTGCAACAAACTTAAAAATGGCAGGGACAATGGAATACAAACACGCCAACCACAGTAGTGAATAAGCCGTATTTGGTGCGCTGATTGGATCTGCCAAAGAATTAAAGCCAACTACGGTCGCCGTAGTTGTTCCCACGATTAAGCCCGCGGCATATGCGAGTTTGCGTGTCATGGTCCATATGCTGAAGTACGCGCCACCTTGTCGCTTGCCGGTGCGTGAACTGTCCAAATCGATTACGTCTGCGGCCATGGCATAAGGTAGGGCGCTTAGTGCGCCAATAGCGCTGCCTTTAAGACACATTACGCCAATGAAAAATGCAAACTTACCAGTAGGAATGCCTTCAAAACGCTCGTTCATCCCGAGTATCCAGCTGTCCGGTAGGAAGGATAGAGTTTTACTGAGTTCGAATGTTTCAAACCAAACTTGTGGGGCTATTGCAATGAGAGGGATAAAGCACGACCACAGTGCATACCAAAAAATTGCAACCATGGTGGCTCGATGTTTGCCGATTTTGCCTGACAGTTTAAACCACAGGGGTATGGCTACAATTTGCGAAAGAAAGTAGGGGGCCAAATAGAAACCGTATAAATCACCCGCTAACAAAACATGTTTTACAAAGAAAAAACTCAGAGAGTTAGTCATCGCCGAGCCAATGGTAGAGAACAAAAATATGATGACTAGTTTGCGATAGGGTTCGTTAGCCCACACATATTTGAAACTTTCGCGAAGGGGTAAGCGTTCTGTATTGGTTTCTTTGACAGGGTATTCAGGTACTACCTTGAGTTGGTTTAAAACCAAGAAAGGCATAACTATTACCAGCCCAATGGTTAAAAAGTAGACGTTATCAGCGGGTGCCGTATAGCCCCAAAAAACGATAACCGCAGGGCAAAGCGCGCCGATTAACGAACCCGAGACTGTAAAAGCCTCTTTCCAACTCATTATGAGGGTTCGCTCGTTATAGCCTTGGGCTAATTCAGCGCCCCATGCTGAATACGGAACATCTTGGATAGTGGCACCAATGTATAGTACCACCAGTGCGCCTAACAAATAGGGATAGCCAGTGTTGAAGGTTAAGCCAAGCCAAGTCACTTCTGTAAACTCAATGGGTGGTATCCACAGTAGCCAAACCCCTGCCATGAAAATAGGCATACCAATCAAAATAAAGGGTTTGCGCCGACCCCAACGGGTGCGAATACGGTCGGATATAAAACCGACTATAGGATCTGTTAATCCATCAAATACCCTTGAGAGAGCTAGCATCAAACCTACAAATGCCAAACTCAGTCCGAAGCCTGCAGAATCTGCATATACTGGAGTAAGGTATACGGCCAGTGGCAGTGCAACCATAGACAACGGCATTGCTGGCGCCCCATAGGATGCAAGTTGATAAGTACTCAACGGTTTGTATTGTGACAAAACCTTTCCCTCAAATTAGTTTACGGTCTGATGTTAATTTCGAGATTGCTTTTTAGTGTGGGAGCTGCGAATAAACTCGTTGTTATGCATCATCTGGTTTCCTAGATTGTTGCAGTGGAATAAGTTCGGCGTTTTCACCAATCAGTTCATTGGGGAAAGCGACATCGACGTTGCCAAAGGCGATACGTTGATGTTCTATCCGGGTGCCATTAATGTTGCCTAGGGTGCCGTAGGTTTTCAGTCCTAATCTTGCCCTTAGTTTGGGGCTGGCAGCGTCAAATATGTCGTGGGACGTTGCAGCTGCTGCGTTCTCTTGTTGCCGCACCCAAGGCGCGCAGCAAAATACAGAAATAGCCCGGCGTCTGTGCCCTTCAAGATTGGCGCCGGTGCCGTGCCAGAGCCTGCCATCAAAGGCAAAAAGGCTGCCGGCGGCTAGATTCACTTGGTGACCTAGTTCTGCTTTAGGTGGATGGACTCTGTGGTTCACGGGCCAGCGATGACTGCCGGGAAAAACCACTGTGCTACCACGTTGGGGGGTAAAGTCGTCTAATGTATAAAAGAGATTAAAAATGGCTGGAAATTCTACCGCTGCAGGTATTTGGCCCTGGTCGCGGTGGATTAATTCGATAGCAGGTGTGGTGCCGAGGAACATGTGAGCGGTAAGACTGGAGAGCAAAAAATCTTTGCCTAATAAAAATCCAGCAAGTGACTCTGTTTCATGCCGTTCAACTAAGTCTAGGTAGTGCTTACCTTTATTAACAAGGTTTGGAATAACAATTTTGTTGCTTGTGCCGCGGTCTGGGCATTGTTCGCCCAGTGCTTGCTCTGCGTCAAATTGACGGTCCATTCGGGCCTTTAGGTCGCTCACCGTATTGTCGTCTAAAACATTGTTAACGATACAGCAACCGTGTGTGCGCAAGTCTTCTTGGGCTTGTAGTAGATCTTGTGTTGCTTTTGGCAACGGCAGTATTACTGGGCCTTCCAACTCTTGGTCCTGTACATAAGGGGTTTGCTTTTCGCTGGGCTTATGCATCTTTCCCTTCACCCTCAATACTCATAAGCATAGGCAGTTTCATCTGCTTACCACTCATTGAAGCGGACCATTTGCTTCATGTCGCGACGCCTAATGCTGCCGTGACCGCCTAAAACAGGGTAACCGATAGGCACATGGGCGCAGGTGTACCAATCTTCAGGCAAATTGAGCAACGCTTTCACGGACTCTTCTTCGTAGCATAGTAGGGTTGTCAGAACGCAGCCAAGACCTTCATTGCGGCAGGCGAGCAGGAAGTTTTGTACCGCTGGGTAAACTGATCCGCCGCCGACAACGCTGGGACGGTCAAGTTCGGCGTCAGTAATGGCCATTAATTTGGGGTTAAAACAAAATACCGCGATCATGGGTACTTCGTGCATATGGCTTGCAAGATAGTTACCGGCCTCCATGGCCTTGATGCTTGAGGATTTAACCTCCTCTGGCATATGTTCCAGTCTGGCTTCATAGCCTGGAATATAGGTATCCCAATGGGGGCTGTATAGATCCTGTAACGCTTGTTTCTTCGCTGGGTCTGTGACGGCAACAATTCGCCAGGGTTGTGTGTTACCGCCAGTAGGCGCCCAAGTGGCAGCGGTCAAAACACGCTCGATGATTTCGTCAGCAATAGGGTCGGGGCGCAATCTGCGCACAGCACGCAAAGTGCTCATTGCATCGTATAAATCCATATCAATCTCCTCTCGTATGGCTAAACATCGCCTAAATCGAATAAAAATTCTAGTTGATTATCACAGCTTTGTTTGGGTGTTTTTCTTTTTGGGTGGTTAGTTATTGAGTGAATTTGGTTTGACAAAGCGGCAGATTACGCTGGGTTTTACTCGAATGAGCGCCGAGGTGTGAGGTTTAGTTTGTCTGTCGTCGCTGGCTAAGTTTTTCTGCAAGGCAGATACGCATATCTGCGATGACTTTTTTCGTTGGCTCTGTCCACTAGCATTTTTAAATAAGTAATCGAGTTCCGAGTACTTTAAGTATTCGATATTTCTCCGGCCCCCCCAGAACTTCGTAGCGCTGATACCAGTTCATCAACTTTTCTTGGCGCGACCGATAAGTCCTTTTCTTCTTAAACGATAAACAACGGCGAGTGTACTTTGCCAAGTGTTTCAAACTGGTCAATGGATAGAGTCTGGTGCCACTAACTGTAATCGTGCTGCTGACTCGCAGATCAAATGGTGGGCTATGCAGAAATTGCTAAGAAAATACGCTAAAGCCATGTTTATTAATGGCTAATTGGTCGATGCTCTCCTTTTCTACAAGTTGCTCTGAGTCCACCTGGGCGAAAAGCAAATTGGCAACAATGCCTCCCAGCACTATCAGCTTTTCGTGTCTAGGAGTGCGTCTTAGTACGTTGCGTACTGCTTCTATATCCTCCGCTCGCTGACAGGGTGAACACGTGTCCAAATAAGCTGCAGGGCAATCTACTCGATCGGGGTTCGAGTCATAGGACAGGTCATTACTTAGTGCGTACTTTGCGGTCAGCCGAAGATCGGCTGTTGGCCATGAACTGCTGTATTCGTGAGCTATGCTTGGGATGTTCACAACGTAGTTGCAATCTGATCTTTGCAGAACATGTAGCAAGACGGCGTCACAAAGCTAGCAGAGGTTTTCTGCTAGATAATAGATAATGGTGGAGCCGTCTAGCCGCCTTTCCTAGCGTTGACTGGGCGTGCGCAGATCAGCGTTTGCACTTGCGGTGCAAAGTAAGAAAACATTCGGGCTATATTTTGCATACTGCCATGTTAACGCTGTGAGCCAGCCAATCGTAATGTCGTGAAAAAGACGTCGCGGGGTGTTCGTCAGCCTCAAATGCGCTAGGCTTACCGAGAGAACGCGGAATGTAAATAACAAGATGAGAATTTTGGTGAAAAATCCCTTTAAACGTCTTTCAGCGAAACTTTATGCCACTTCAAAAGAGTATGTAATTGAGGTGCGTGATGCCCTAGATAAGTTGCCAGAGCTCAGCGCAAAACTGGAGTATATGAAAAACAACCGCCAGTACCGGGTAGATCAACAGAAGCCTGAGTTCCTAAAACTCCTGACCCGGATAGGCACATTGGCACCCCAGCAGGTATTGGAAATAGGTGGCAGGCGTGGCGGCAGTGCGCTGCTGTTTGCCATCGCTGCTGGTGAACAAGCGAGTATTTTGTCTATTGATCTGGACAACAATGGATCGCGGATTGAACGTCTGCAACGGCTTTGCCACGATAAAGATGTGACTTTTTGGCAAGGTGATAGCCACCTTGACGAAACTGCGCAAAGACTTGAGCGACATCTTGGTAATAATAAGCTCGACTTTTTGTTTATAGATGGTGATCACAGCTATGCGGGTGCAAAAGAAGACTTTATTCGTTACTCACACGATGTCCGCCCCGGCGGGATTATCGCTCTGCACGATATCCAAGAAGATTACAAAACCAGATTCAACGTGCAAACTAATGCATGGGCCGGAGGGGTGCCGCAGTTTTGGCAAGAACTAAAAGCCTCGGGTTTGAACACAGAAGATCTGATATCTGACCCCTTTCAAGACGGCTACGGTATCGGCGTGGTGAATTGGGCTGGGGAAGATGATGTTTTTCAAGCTCAGCATTAAATCGGACGTTGCCGAATTGCATGGATAAAATGCGTTGCTGCGACATTATCTGTAGCGCATAAAAAAGCCGCCCTATTGCTAGGATGGCTTTTGCGAATCAGCAAAAATGGTGCTCTAAGTAATTAGATTAATGCCAGTGCCATCATAACCATACATACAACCGAACCAAACCAGAGTACGGTGCGCAAGTAAGCTATACCGATCAAGTAACTGACAGTATATGCAACCCTTAGCGCCAGCCAATAAAGCATGAGAGCAGAATTGTCCACTGTAAGGATGATGGATAAAATAGCCAATGCTAGAAAGCTGGGTAAGCTTTCCAGTAGATTGCTGCTTGCTCTTTTGGCCCTGCCTACGAAAATATTTTCAGGATTATTCTCATCTCTGTTACCTAAGAGGTAATTTACGCTACCGAGATTAAATATCAGCGGTAGCATGCCCACCTGAACGAATGTGAGTAGCAAAGCCATGATAATAAGATATGTCAATTATTTCCCCTCCAAAAATTTCGATTGCCTTTCCAACTGCATACTAGGTGTCGTTGTCTTCCTGTGCAATTAGGTGCTGTGTGGGCATAAACCAGAGGCTCTTTCGCGCAAAAAAGCGAGGCAATGGGCTGCCGTTACTTAATTTCACTTGCCGGGTGGGGTGTTTGCCGAAACAGTCGTTTGTGGCATTAGCAGTTTGATAAAAATGATAACTAGGGCGCCTTTCAGCACCAGCGGACTATGCCGCCATGGACTAATACTTCGCAAACACGGGGCCCATGAACCGCTTATTGTGGTTGCGCAGACGTAGTTACCTCATTAATAGCTTAAGTACGACTTTACAGAATAGAAATGTAGCTGATTGGCAGAATGCGCATTGCTAGGCACCCTGAATATGGCGCTGCCGCTGTTGATTATTAAACTGCACAGAGCAGAATCGTCAAATTCTGAGTTTGGTGGCGAGTAAACCTAAGCAATGGTTTTAACCAGTTTAGCGAGGGCTTTGAATCGACTTTCTTGACACTTTGGATGTTTTTCTCTTGTAGCAGTTCTTGTAATTTTTTCTCACGCAGGCACGAGCAAGTTCCTGAGCATTAGCGATCTGTTGAGCGCCCATTTGTCTGGCTATGATGGCTTTATTTTCTTTGGCTTTTTTATCTCCCTGCGCGGTGGCTAGGTTCCACCACATATGTGCGTAAACGCTGCTCTGGGGAACACCTTCGCCGTTGGCAAACATAACGCCAATACCATACTGGGCGCCTGCATGGCCTTGCTCTGCAGCAAGGCGATACCACTTGACGGCTTCTAAATCGTCTTCTAGAACGCCTTCGCCGTTGTCATACATAAAGCCTAGATAATTTTGTGCTGTTGCGTTGCCGCCGTGAGCTAAGGGCTTCCATTCGGCTATGGCAGTGCGGAAATCCCCTGCTTGGTATGCCGTTGCGCCCTTATCAAAGTCTGCACTCTGGGCCAAAGATAAAAAGAGGGAGAGTAGGGTGGCGAGGACTAGCTTAATCATGTCGGGGCTTATTATTGTTTTTCTGCATTGTAGCAAATTTGGGTACTTGGGTATTAGGTGGAATTTTGCCACTACTCCTCGGTGCTGGCAGGTTGTGTTGAAGCTAAATTTAGAATTTACTCGGACAATAAGTGTTTTTTTGCTTGTTTATGGTCAATTTTGAATAGGTTTTACAAATTGTCCATGTTATGTCAATTATCAAGGTGGATATTAGTTTGACGTCATCGATCAACAGGTTTAACTTTAGAGGCGTTGGGTCAGGGGGCCTGCGCAGAAAAAGGGCAGCCAATCATTGGCCCCAGGTTTAGAAGAGTTTTCACGTAAAGGTGTATTGCTTAGAAGAACCTGCGGATTTAGATAAGGCCTTGATCAAAAGCATCTCAGTGAAATGAACCAGATTAATAATAAGGAGCCGCAGTCGAAATGCTTGCGGTTGCAAAAATAGAGTCATCGGAAAGAAGTTTGCTTTTTCGGTGAAAAAGACAAACAACGATATCGGAATGAATAAATGAATAAACCAAACTTTTTTAGATCATCAGTATTTCGCGTAGTGCATCTCTGGAGAAGCATAATGGATGTAAAGTTCAACCCGCTAAAGCATGTCGCAGACCCCGGCTTGCAGTCCTACTTTATGTTAGTTCTGTTCACCATATGGAGTGTAACTTTCGGTTTCATCGCCACTTATCACTTTGGTTGGCTAGGCTACAGTACGGTAACGAGTGTGGTAGTGCATCTTTCAATATTAATCCCAATCTTGGTGACTAATGCGGTGTTTATCGATGCGGAAAGAGATGGAGAGCAGTGGTTGGTAGAGTGGGCCGAAGAACAAAGTAAATATCGTTTGTTTAAAAATAGACTCAAAGCGAAAAACATCGTCCGTTGGAAATACGATTCAGAGGCGTAGTTGAACGGCTAGATGAATTATGTCTCACGCAGGTTGGACAGGCGCCTGCGATATGTCCAAAGTGGGTTGGTCTGTTTCGTCTGAGGAAATAATTCCTCTGTCAGGCTGATTCTTTCGTCTGGTGCGAAGGCTTGTGTGTGCGAGCCAAAAGCTGTGCTTAGTTCAGTTAACGGCTGAGCTCACCAGCGTATGGTTCAGCGCTTTCTTGCAGCCGCTCTCTGCTCTTCTTTTTGATCACTCCCTCGCTAATCCGTTATTGCCATCTCTACCTTCGTCTCTTTCTTTTGTTCTTCCTTTTTTCGAACTACCACAAAGCAAGTTTTGGCGGAGGTTTGTGCAGACTCCTCGCTCGCGAAGGTTAGATGAAAATCGGGTTTGGATGCAGTGGACGGTTAGCCAAAAAGCCAACCTAGTCTGGTTGTTCCTAACTTTACGTCAAACACTACGTCTAACTTTGTTGTTAACTTTGTTGTTAACTTTGTTGTTAACTTTTTTGGGTTGCTGTTCGAAGCGCC
>CAJJAQ010000082.1 GCA_905182095.1 uncultured Pseudomonadales bacterium
CAGTTAATTTTTTTATTCTTTTTGCGAGATCGCTGAGCGTTAACACTGCTTAGTAGTCTGTTATTCACATTTGAATTATTGGATTTCTCTATGAGCAAAGTCGCTATTGCAAACTTACTGCTACTGATAACAGCGGCTATTTGGGGATTTGGTTTCGTCGCACAAGTGATGGGCATGAACTATTTGGGACCCTATGCTTTTATTGCTCTGAGATTTTTATTGGGTGCGGCTAGTCTTATACCAGTGATTTATTTTATGCATCGACGCACACCTTTTGATATGTCGGATAGACGCTCGCTTTGGCTGGGTTCCGGCGTCCTTGGGGTAATACTTTTTACCGCAGGATCTTTGCAGCAGGTGGGTCTTTTATATACCACTGCGTCGAATGCTGGTTTTATTACCGGTACTTACATGGTGATTGTGCCCATCCTTGGCTTGATCCTAAAATATCAGACCGGCTTAAACACTTGGTTGGGGTGTTTTTTGGCCGCAGTGGGTTTGTATTTGCTGAGTGTCAAAGAAGGTTTGAGTCTGGGCTACGGCGACGGCTTGCAGCTGTTGGGGGCGGTTTTCTGGGCTGCCCACATATTGGCTATTGATCATTTTATTCAGCGCGCGCCTGGGTTACTGCTGGCGTTTGGGCAGTTTCTTATCTGCGGTGTTTTGGCGCTCTGCGTTTCCTCGGTCTTAGAAGTCACTACATATGATTCAGTGATCAGTGCCGTGAATGTACTTATCTACGCTGGCATAGTTACAGTCGGCGTTGCGTATACCTTGCAGGTTATAGCCCAGCAAGATGCTAAGCCCTCCCATGCGGCAATTATTCTTAGTTCAGAGGCCGTATTTGGCGCTGTGGGAGGCGCACTGCTACTAGACGAAGTGTTGTCTCAGCGAGAACTGTGGGGTTGTGCACTAATGCTCTGTGGCATGGTTATCTCGCAGGTTTCTTGGGCCGACCTAACCGGTTCAAAAGACAACCCTGAGGGCCAGAGCGAATCTTAGAATAGGGGTCTAATTTCGCTTTGAGCAAAATGTGCAAATCAATATTAGGTGGCTGCACTAAAGAATACACAGCTTGGACAATTAGCATCAGCTATAAGTTCATCTTCTTGAGTCTGGTATTGCGGCGATGGATTCCGACCTAGCCGATCATCTGCAGATTCCGGGTTAGCTGTAGTTTTTGGCCGCATTACGCCGTCTTTCCAAGAGTCATCGAGGGACCATCGCAAGTCTAGATCTGTGATAGTACCGGGCTCAGTCATTTCTTGAAGCGCTATAAGGGCCTGCTGCATAACGGATTTTTGTTCAACTGAATCGTTCTCACGACCAGCAGTTTGGCCTAGGGGATAATCTAGATAAATTGCTCGCGGCGGGTTTACGGCTTGGGTGATCGACCGCGCACTGCTCAACGTAACTGTTGCTATACCGAGTTCTTCTAGTTGTCTCGCTATCAGTCCCACGGACTGATGACAAACGGGTCAGACCGGTACAAGGACCACAACATCCACTTCATCCTTTATGACTCGGTTGGCAAGTTCTGGGGCCAACTGACTGCTGACTTTGCGGCTGGAATAGATGCCCCCCATAAACGTATAGGCGTTCTGGGCAAACTCGCCAATTGCGCCTTCATCAGCTAACGCTTGTAGTCCTTCGTTAGGGAATACCACATTCGGGTCCTTGCGCGCCGCGGTCATATCGTAGGCAAAATGCGTAATTCGCAGGTCGCTCTTTGGCGTATCGGATCGAATGATGCGAAAACTGGTGTCATCTTCGTAATGAAAGGCAATCTGTCCCTTTTTATAAATGCCACCCGAACAAATCAAAGCCACCTTGCATTGGTTCAAAGGCTTTTTTAACGGGGTCCAAGGCGGCGCACTGAGGTTCTCTACCCATCTGTAGGCAGGATAGTTAAGGGCAGCGTACTGCGCTCTGGTGCGTTCTATATAGTCGATTGGCTTAGTCTTTTGCATATTCAACACGTTAAGGTATGTAGGTCTTGTGGGCAATAAAGAATCCACCTGCGAAGGCGAGACCAAAATATGCCTAAGCCAAGGTTTTGCATCAGCCCCAAGCGCATTTGCTTGAATGGCAATATTTGGTAGAACTGCCGAATAGAACCATTTATTGGCACTAGAAGTTACGGCAGACTAACAGACAAATAAAAAGGGAGAAAATACGTGGTTGCTAAAGCTAAGCAAGTGGGAGAGCAAAGGTACCGAGAATCCTATGGAAGGTATTTAGAAGATTTTGTTGTGGGCGATGTATATGAGCACCGGCCTGGACGCAGCATTATTGAGTCAGACAACACGTGGTTCACCTTGCTCACCATGAATCAGCACCCGCTGCATTTCGATAAAGCCTATGCGGAAAAAACCGAATTCGGACAGGTTTTGGTTAATTCCTGTCTCACAATTTCCATCGTCACTGGTATGAGTGTCTCAGATGTATCGCAAAAAACCATTGCCAACTTAGGCTGGGACAAAGTGCGTTTAACCGGGCCGGTGTTTATCGGCGATACCCTATATGCGGAGTCTACGGTTCTGAGTAAACGCATGTCTGGCAGTCGGCCCCACCAAGGCATTGTCACTGTGGAAACGCTCGGCAAGAACCAACGAGGCGATCAGGTAATTAGTTTTCAGCGGTCCATGCTGATCCCGGAAACCGGTCATGCTGTGGATGATCAGATAGCCTATTGATTAATTATGAAAGTTGGCTTCGTTACTAGGTAGCAGGGAAGGTGCGATGTGGCGACATTGTGGCTGTCATAACGATGGTCACGGCCAAACTATCAAGAGGGCAGGCGGTCAGCTATAGAAGAAGTCGAAAAGTCTTTGGGCTGGGGTGATCGGGCGGGAGATTAGAGCAGACCAATACGCTTGGACTTGAAAAATAGGTTGCTCACGTTTGGGTTCAGAATGAGCGAGCTAACTAGAACGTGATGTCGGAGTTCGAGTTGGCGCTGCTAAGCTGCGTAGACCAATGTTGCAATGTCATTCGCTTGGAGCTGTCTGTTGCGTCCTGTAGCGGTTTGCACAAGAGTGTTGGCGATAATTGCCTCAGCAGTTTGGCGGCAAGTACCGCATCCTGTGCTGACCTGCAGTACTTCTTGAACATCTTCAATATCACGCGCACCAGCTTTAACAGCGTCGGCTATTTGTTGGTCAGATACTGCGTTGCAAATGCACACGAACATAAGGAAATCCATTGGATGAACACTAGATGCTATTCTAAGTGGTAATCATTCTTGTTTGCAATACGTTTTTTAATAGTGATCTTATTACGACATGAGAATGGTTCACTAATGAGATTGATTATCGTTATAAATCAATGGCTTAGGTTATATTTTGTTGCTTTCGCCAAGACCTTGGTGCATGCTGGTTGCTCCGCACATTATGAGACATGAGAAATGAAAACGCTTGACCCAAAAACGATCGTCCTGCTCAACGCGGTTCTGAAAAACGAGCTAACCGCCATCAATCAATACTTTTTGCACGCCAAAATGCTTGATGACTGGGGTCTAAAGCGTTTGGCCAAGTATGAGATGAGTGAGTCTATTGATGAGATGAAGCACGCGGATATGCTGATGGAAAGAATTCTGTTTTTGGAGGGTTTGCCGAATTTACAAGAACTGGGCAAATTGATGATCGGGCAGACTGTGAAAGAAATGCTGGAGTGCGATCTAGCGTTAGAAATGATTGCGCTGCCAGACTTGCGGGCCGGTGTTGCCCATTGTGAAAGTTGCGGAGACTATGTTTCGCGACAGCTTTTCAAAGACATTCTTGAGTCTGAAGAAGAGCATGTGGACTATTTGGAAACTCAGCTCGGGTTGATTGAAAAAACCGGCGTAGAAAACTATATTCAGTCGCAAATTGGCACAGAGTGACTTAACTGAATGAAATTGCGCATGCTCGGCGACAGTCTTCGACTTCGGCTCACAATGAGCGAGACACAATCCATTGGTGAAGGTCAAAGTGTTGCCGAAACGACGAGCTTCCCTGATGGCTCGGTAATGGCATATGTATTGTCTGTGGCGGGCGAGCAAGTGAGCGCCGGTATGGCTATGCATCAGGGCCAGCACCAACTGCTAATAAAAATCCCTCTTTCGCTTGCCGAGCATTGGAGCCATTCAACGGATGTGGGCCTTGGCGGCGATGAACCTCTTTATATTGATGGTTTACAGATTCTCATAGAGAAAGACTTTGACTGCGTATCTCCCAGGCTAGGCGATGAAGGCCGAGACACATTTCCCAATCCCTCGCATTCCGACTGTTGAAAGCTGAGGACGGTTTAGTCTTGGGTCTGTTGCAGCTCAGTGAGTGTATTAATGTTCAAAAATTGCCCTGTATCGTTATAACGAACCGTGACACAACGAAGTGATGCCAGCCATCGGTGCACGCTAAATTCCCCCGTCTGCAAATAGGCTCGCAGATTCTCTGCACATGATGTACGTATCAGACTCAGCAATGGCTGTAAGCGCTGACCGTCGTGAATAACAACACTGTCCACTGCCGCGCCATGTTCGTCACCTTGTTCAGCAACTTTGCGAATGGCCTCATGCCAGGATTGTTCGAGGAAGGGCATATCTCCTGGGCATACAAGTAACCATTCGGTTTGCGCGTGTCCTATGCCTGCCAGTACACCCAATAACGGACCCGAGCCTACTGCCGGTTCGTCTGCGATTACAGGGCCGCGTTGCTGGTATTCGGCAATACTGCGGTTGGCGCTGATGAGCAGCGGTGAATGAACAGGCAGGGTGGCGATGACGTGGTCTAGCATAGGTATCACAAGGCCCGCCTTTTCAATCAGCTGCAATGGCTTATCCACGCCCCCCATGCGACTTCCCGCGCCACCGCATAAAACCATAGCGGTAATTTTTGTTTCTGCTAGCACCCAGTTTCTCCAGGGTTAATGAGGCCAAATGCTACCCTTGGCATCGAACTATTAAGTAGCCTAGCATCAGTTGCAGTCAGCTGGTTTAATGAATCAGTACGGTTATGCAATATTCAGTTTAGGGGGAGCTTTGCAGTGAGTTATCGTCAAGAGGTGGACAGTTACGATGTGTTAATCATCGGCGCGGGCAGCAGCGGTTGTGCCATTGCGGCAAGAGTTTCTGAAGACCCCAATTTACGCGTCGCATTAGTAGAAGCGGGCCCAGACTATGAACGCCTGCAAGATACGCCAGATGATTTGGTCAATTCCCACAACAATTCCTACAATGACCATGACTGGGGTTTAGCCTATGAACCCACCAACGGGCGTAGCGATCGTTTTCCCCGGGGCAGGGTAGTTGGCGGATCATCCGCGGTAAATACCACCATTGCGTTAAGAGGTATGCCTGAAGATTATGATGAATGGGCAGCGTTGGGTAATCCCGGGTGGGCATGGGCCGATGTATTGTCAGGTTTTAAACGCCTTGAACGCGACTTAGCTTTTCCTGACGCGCCTTATCATGGCGACAGTGGACCAATTACCATTCGTAGATATCCTCCTGCGGAGATGGTCAAACAACAGCAAGCTTTTTTAGATTCAGCTGAAGAATTAGGCTATCCCTATTGCGCCGATGCCAACGACCCTGATGGTTACGGGGCCGGGCCACACCCAATGAATAAGTTGGGTAGGCTGCGTATATCAGCAGCTGTCGGCTATCTTGCCTCAGCAAGAATTCGTCCCAATTTAGATGTTTTAGCCAATACGCTGACGCGCCGTCTAATTGTACACAATGGCCGCTGCTGCGGCGTAGAAGTAGAAAATGCAGTAGGTGAAATTCAAGTAATTAAAGCCAATCTTGTTGTGCTATCTGCCGGTGCACTAATGTCTCCAGCAATACTCGTCCGCTCAGGAATAGGCGCTAAAACACTGGTGGAAAGTTTGGGTATTGAACCAGTGGCGGACATGCCCGGCGTTGGCGAAAACCTTTCTGATCACCCGGCATTGGGAGTAATTTGTGAGGTTAACGACGCCTCTCTCATTGATTTCGACCAGCCCATTATTCAAACCATTTTGCGTTATACCGCTCAAGACGGGAAAAAGCGCAATGATCTACAGATTGAGCAAATCAGTTTTGCTGGTCGTCGCGGTAGCAAGCCAATGTTTATGTTAGCGCCGGTGCTGGAGTATCAATATGGGCGGGGACGGCTTACGTTTAGTTCCGCAGATCCCAAACAAGGGCCGGGTATTGAAAATCATTTTTGTGAAGACCCTCGGGACGCAAGCCGGCTGGCAGAATGTGTGCAAGATACTTTGGCGTTTACCCAATCCGGGGCTTTGGCAGATATGATTAAGTCGGTCACTTTCCCAGACTTAAGTCGTGGTGTTGCCCAAGAAGATTTGGAAAAGCTATGCCGTAAGTTTGCTGGGTCTGGATACCATCCTTGCGGTACCGCGAAAATGGGGCCTGTGGAAGACGCTATGGCCGTAGTAGACCATAGAGGTCGGTGTCACAAAGTGGCCCAGTTGGTTGTGGCAGATGCTTCAATTATGCCCGCTGTGCCGCGTGCCAATACTAATCTGACTTGTTTTATGATCGGTGAGCAAATAGGCGAGTGGATAAGAACCAGCAAGAGCGAATATGGTCTTTAATAGATACTAGGCTGCAGAACAAATAGAACGAATAGAACGAATAGAACGAATAGAACGAATAGTAAAAGACTATAGGCAGAGACAATGAACGATCTAATTTTCCGTAACGTAAATATTTTGGATGGCACCGGCGCGCCAGCTTTCAACGGCGACGTCAGTGTCAAAGAGGGCCGCATTAACGAGGTTGGGGATGTTGTTGAAGGGTTGGTATCAGGTGGTAGAGAAATTGACGCCGGTGGCGCCACGTTAGCGCCGGGTTTGATCGATACCCACGCCCATGACGATGGGGCCTTTTTTCGTCACCCAGGAATGGAGTTCAAACTCGCCCAAGGTGTGACCACAGTAGTCAGCGGTAACTGTGGTTTCTCGGCTATACCTGCCGATCCAACTCAAGATTCTGTTGCCGCAAGTGGTGGTATTCTGGCTGGTCTAGAAGGCCAGTTTACGGATCTCGACGGCTACTTTGCCGCGGCCCTAGAGCGAGGGCCTGCTATTAACAATATGATGCTGGTGGGTCACAACACAGTGCGCTCCTTGGTCATGGGCGGAGAAAAACGCGCCCCAACAGATACTGAAATTGCCCTAATGCAGCAGCATGTAAGTCATGCGTTAGCGCAGGGGGCTTGTGGTTTTTCCAGTGGTCTTATTTATCGCCCCGGTCGCTACAGTGAAACTGCGGAGGTCATTGAGTTGGCCAAGATGGCTGCACCCTTTGATGCGCTGTATACCACGCATATGCGAAACGAGGGAGATAAGTTGTTAGAAGCTGTGGAAGAGAGTTTAGCCATTGCTAGAGCCAGTGATGTGCATCTGCATATATCCCATCATAAGTCTGCGGGTAAGCCGAACTGGGGCAAGGTTAAGGCCTCGCTGGCTCGCGTAGACGAGGCGTTATCCCAAGGCCAAAGGGTTACCCTAGATGTTTATCCTTACACCGCAGGTAGTGGAAGAATGATCGAATACTTTGACCTAGAGCGCGTCAACGAAGGCTTTGCCGAGGTGGTACGTATCGCCAACTGCAAAGCCTTTCGGCATTACGAGGGGCGTATGTTGGTCGACATTGCGAGCGAGGAAGCCATCAGCTTAACCGATTTGGTGAAGAAAATTTTGACCGCGCCTAACGGTGATCGCACTCTATGTATTCATTTTATTATCGACGAGAATGATGTGGAAACTAACCTCGCTCACGCTGACATGATGGTGGGGAGTGACGGTATTCCAGACCTTCGTGGTAAACCTCACCCCAGATTGTTTGGCACATTTCCACGTGTATTAGGACACTATGTACGTGAGCGCGGTGTGCTCAGTTTGCCTGAGGCAGTGAGGCGTATGACCTCATTATCTGCGCGCACATTCGGTATGTTAGACAGAGGTGAGATTAAATCCGGTTATCATGCGGATTTAGTTTTGTTTCAGCCGGACACTATTATTGATCGCGCTACTTATGATGAGCCTATGGAAGCGCCTGCTGGTATAGACATGGTGGTAGTGAATGGTCAGATTGCGTTAGAAGGCGATCAACACAGTGGTGTTGGGGCGGGGCAAATGCTGCGCTACCGCCGCGGTGCATTTGCTTAACCAAATTTTTGTAATAGCTTGGCTATAGCTGGGCCTGTGCGAGCAACAAGCAAAGCCGCCGGGTTTGGCCCTTCTGAGATCTCAGCGGTGCGGGGTTGATGCTGAGTAGCATGCTAGCCATCTGCTGATTGAGGGATGTAGAGCAGCGTGCTGATTTTAATTTTATGTTTAAGGGCTCTTGTAATCTAACAAGTCAAATACACCTTCTTCGCGAAGTACGCGCATGCCTAAACGTTGGCTAGAAACGCCGGAGCGTAGAAGGTAGTCGAAGCGTAGCTTTCCTTCGCTTTCGTCAGCTTCAAAGTATTGGCAATCAATTTGTTCCGTCACTGTTAACTCATCACTCAGTTCGATTAAGTGCGACGAAAACATAAATAGACAATCTTGTTTGGTAGAAAATCGTTCCAAAATTGCTAAGGATGCATCTAGCGCATCTTTAACATTGGTCCCTTTGAACGGTTCGTCCAGTAGGGCTATAACTCGATTGCCGTCTGCAATGGCTTGTGCCACGGCTTTTGCCCGTAACGCCTCAGCGCGAAAATAACTGACACCATTGTGTAAATCATCGCTCAATGAGATCGCACTGAACAAATGTTGGGCTGGTGTGAATTTGAAGCTCTTCGCCGGTACCCCCATACCTAGATGGGCAAAGTATAATGCCGTTGCGATTGCGCGCAGGTAGGTGGTCTTGCCGGCCATGTTCGGACCGGTCAAAAATAACACACGCTGGCTTTGGTCCAACGCCGCAGCATTTGGCACAGGGTCAGGCACAAAGGGGTGTACTAAGCCTTCAGCGTGAACAGCCAACGGACCTTCTGTAAGCTCAGGCATGACGAAATTGTTTTGCGCTGTAACGTCTGCCAATGCGATTAACGCATCAATTTCAAAGACCAGTTTCAGAATTCTGTTTATTGCCACTTTTTCATTTAAGCGAAAAGTTTGATCCAGCCTGAGAATTTTCCAAAACCAACCGACCACATCGTCGTCAGCTAGTGCGTGCAAGTTTGGTCGGTTCAAAATTTCGCGCATTTCGTCTAAGTAAGGCGCTATCTCGCCGACAACAGCACGTAACTCTGGTTGATTTACAAACGCTTTTGCCTTGCGGATGAGTCCATTAGTGATCTGTACGCCAGTGATGATTTTGTAGTAGTAACGATCGTGGTTCGAGCGCAGTGATAGAGCACTAAAGCCAAACTCTATTGGGTTGCGATCCAAGATCACCGGCATAACTTCGTGGAGATATGTGTGGGCGCGATCCATGGTGTAAGCGGATGGGAGTTTAGAAAAAGATTCGCGATGTCGTATTACAAAGGTAATGGCAATTTGAGTGTCGTGTATCCGCGCTACACTAGACCAAGGCTGGTGCATACGTCTATGCAGCACATTTGCGCCACCATCGCTGCGGGTCAAATTGCAAAAGTTGAACAGCGATTGGTCAGCGGAGTTAGACGCGAAAATTTCCAAATCTTTTAGCGTGTGCTTATCAAGTACCAAAATATCAGTGTCCAATCGAACCTTCCTTACTCAAGCCAAAAGAATACTCAGCGGCAGACGCTGCCCAGATTAGGTTCTGCCCACGGGCTCTGCTCATCATTCCGTTATTACACGCTTCAGCAAACGCATCAGCACCTTGTGCACAGACCCGCCTGTAAGTTTGTTCATGACTTCATGTGTACAATTACCTCGATATTCTAACGTATGAATATCTATAACGCGCTTATGAGTTCGCTGTCGATGTCAGTAGGTAGGCATTGCAATGCGCTGATTGCCCTCCAATACCACACTCGGTTTAAGACGACCATCAGCCTTGCCTTCAACGGCACAAAAAAGCAGACTTCGCGTTGCTAAAATTTTCGCCAGAATGTTCTGGCCCGCTAAGACCTATGGAGTAGTTATGACCTTTCTAACAAGAAATCTAAGCAATCACGTGTTGACGCTCACTATGTCCAGTCCCGACACGCGCAACGCGTTGACAGGACCGGACCAGTTTGAGGATTTTGAGCGCACCTGTGACGAAATCAATGACAATAAGTCAATTCGTGCAGTGGTCTTAACGGGCGAGGGTTCAGCTTTCTGTGCCGGCGGTAATGTTAAAGATATGCGAGATCGCACTGGCCTTTTTAGTGGCGACCCCTATGACCAAGCGGATTCTTACCGACGCGGTATCCAGCGTATTCCTCGAGCAATTTATGCGTTGAATGTGCCTATTATCGCAGCGGTTAACGGTCCAGCGGTAGGCGCGGGCTGTGATTTAGCAACAATGTGCGACATTCGTATCGCCAGTGAAAAAGCGATGTTTGCTGAAAGCTTCGTTAAGCTGGGCATTATTCCTGGTGATGGCGGCGCTTGGTTTTTGCCAAGAGCAGTTGGCTATTCGAATGCTTGCCTGATGGCTTTTTCTGGCGAACCGGTTAAGGCAGATGCGGCTTTGCGCATGGGTTTGGTGTCTGAAGTAGTGGCGCCAGAAGAGTTACTTGCTCGAGCCCAAACTATTGCTGCCGGTATTGCTGCTAATCCGCCTCATGCGGTACGTCTGACTAAGCAATTAATGCGTGCCAGTCAAAATGCTACGTTAGATGAGTTGCTTGATAAGTCGGCGGCATTTCAGGCCGTTTGCCACGCGGAACCTGATCATATGGAAGCAGTTAACGCTTTCTTTGAAAAACGCCCCGGCAACTATCGCGAGCAGTAGGTCAATAAAAGCAAATATACGACCGATAGGGCATTCACCTATTGGTCGTTCTGCTAGTCCAGCCACTTAATCGCGCGAATGAGTTCATTGTCAAAACCATGGCTGGTGTAGAGGCTTTTCGCACGCTGATTTTTGTTGAATACGTGAAGTGACAGCGAGTGGGCGCCGCGCTTCCTAACTGTGTCCTCCGTATGCTGTAACAGCATTCGTCCCAGCCCCATTCCGCGGGCCTCGGGTGACACAACTATGGCTTCAAGGTGCGCGCTTGGTGCGTGGCTAAGCAGTTCTTCGCGCATCGTAATAAGCACGAGTCCCAAGATATGATCGTCTTCGCCTACCACAACATGCAAAAACGATTGATCTGCGTTGCCTGCCAATACGGCTTGCAACAGAGGCACGTCTCCTAGCCAAAGGTCTTCCGGTTGGCGCGCCTCCGGAATGTCAAAATCGGCAAGTAAGGGTAGTAATTCAAGCAGCCTAGCCTGATCTTCGGCCCTCGCTGGACGGATATTAGTATGGCTCATAGATGTATCTGATACTTATAGTGTGAGTCGGGGTTTAAGCCGCTATTCTAGGCGCCAGACGTAGTGTTGTCAGTTCTCTCATTAAGGTTTTTAAATGGCGCAATCTTCGGACTTTTTCTCCTCGCGTACGGCGATTACGTTGGTTGTGGCTAATATGATTGGTACGGGTGTGTTCACCAGTCTGGGATTTCAATTATTAGACATTCGTTCTGCACCCATTATTTTGGCATTGTGGTTTATTGGTGGGGTCGTCGCCCTTTGTGGGGCGCTGTGTTACGCAGAGTTGGGTGCCGCACTGCCAAGATCTGGGGGTGAATACAATTTTCTCAGTCGCATTTATCACCCGAGCGCAGGCTTTGTTTCTGGTTGGGTTTCGGTAACCGTAGGTTTCTCGGCGCCAACCGCTGCCGCCGCTATCACCGCTGCCACTTACTTCAAATCCGTTTTTCCCGATGCGCCAGTGATGCCCATTGGTATTGGGTTGGTAGCTGCTATCGGTTGTCTGCATTTTGGTAGTCGCAGTAATAGCGCAAATTTTCAGCAGTTGTTTACCTCAATTAAGATTGTGCTCATTTTTGTCTTTATTGCTGCAGCGTGGTGGCAGGTGGATCAGTTACAAGTAATTACATGGGTACCCACAGCCCAAGATTTTTCTTTTGTCGGTACAGGTGCCTTTGCCGTGGCTCTTATTTATGTGAACTACGCCTACACTGGTTGGAACGCTGCTACTTATTTGAGTGGTGAGGTGAAAGATCCTGCCAGAGCGTTACCGCGTATTTTGATCATTGGCACAGCTTTGGTGACGGTACTTTATTTACTACTCCACGCCATGTTTTTGTCCGTTGCGCCCATGTCGGCAATGGCCGGTAAAGTTGACATCGGTTTTGTAGTGGCAGGTTTTGCCTTTGGCCAGACCGGTGCAAAGGTAGTGGGGATAATGCTGAGTATTTTGCTGATCTCAACGGTCAGCGCCATGTTGCTTGCGGGGCCGCGGGCTTTGCAGGTTATGGGGCAAGATTTTCGCCTTTTTGCTTGGTTGGCCAGAGAGACTAAAAACGGTGTGCCGGCTAATGCAGTTGCGTTGCAAATGCTGATAACACTGCTACTCATCGCCACCTCCAGCTTCGAAAGTATCATTATTTTTTCTGGGACCATTCTTGCACTTAACTCGCTGTTAACTGTTTTGGGGTTGTTTGTACTGCGCCTGCGTGAGCCAGAGTTGGTCCGACCCTTCCGCATTCCTTGGTACCCGCTGCCCTTAGTGGTGTACGCAGTTATCGTCAGCTGGACCTTGGTCTACCTGGTGATTGAAAGACCCGTTGAGGTGCTCTGGGCAGTTGGGCTGATTGTGCTCGGATTAGTGTTCTATTTTTTTTCCACGCGGTTAGAACTTTTATCAGAGGAATAGAGTCGGACGAGAGGGCGGAGAAGAGCTGCTGCAGGGCGAAACCATTGGCCGCTTAGTATTTGCTGTTAAGTGGCCCTTTTA
>CAJJAQ010000083.1 GCA_905182095.1 uncultured Pseudomonadales bacterium
TATGAAAACAACAAGCATTCGCGGCGTGAGAATCCGCTAAGGAGCTTATTCTCAGCAACAATTTTTTGGTCGCCAGCCTTTACTGGAAAAATTGCAGCAAGAGATTTATTGCCCCTGTTGATGCTCGAAAATCGATTTATGCCCAACCTTTGACCAATCTGGCGGCATCAGAACAGGACGTGGATCAAACCTGGCCCAGCGCGCAGGCTTGCCGCGAACAACCACCTCAGAATACTTGGCGCCAGCGGTGAGATTGGTAATTGGAATGGCATGGGCGGCGGAATAGGCGCACAACAGCAGCGGCCTAGGGATTGGACTTAAATTCGGTGGCGAACCATGGACACTGCGGCAATTGTGTACCGTTATAGAACCCGCTGGCCCACCCAGGTACTCGGCACTAGCAGCGTTCAACTGTGGAATATCTTTATCGGCGATATTCCCGGTCCATTGAGTGGACTCGTCATACAAGTCATAAAGCGGCCCGTTATGGCTGCCCGGAATAACGCCCATAGGCGCCATATCATCGGTTACGTCGTCAAGATAGACGCCAATAGTCAATACTTGGTAATTGGTATGCGGCCAAAACTGAATGTCTTGATGCCACTTCACCTCTTCGCCGCCGCCCCCCCACTTAAAATTTAGCTTCGAATGGTGAAATTTAACGTCCGGTCCTAACAAATCTTCGGCCACATCTACAAAGGGCCCTTGGCTGGCAAATTCCCAATAGACCTCGTGGTAATCCACCGGAGAATTTAGCCGACGAATGCGCGGCTTGGTGGCGCTATGATCAGGTTCTAAATCAAAGCGTCTATCCTTGCCCTGCAAATTACGGCTGATTTCGACAAACTCGTTGGTCACAGCGTTAAGCTTATCTAGCCACTGCTGACTGACTAAGCGTTCAACACCAATAAAGCCATCGCGGAAATAGCCTTGGCGTTGTGCTGACGTCAATGTTTTGGCTGGCCGGTTTAAAATATCCTGCATAGCGCTCTCCCTCGCTGAAAAACTGGGCTTTTTTCAACCCTCGGTAACATTTTTTTAATCAGCTATCTAAGCCCAATATTCTTCGATTAGCTTTTTCATCCAAAGCGCCTGCGGCGAAGTCATCAAAGGCTTTATCTGTCACAGGTATAATATGTTGACGAATAAACTCTGCGCCTTCCCGGGCTCCGACTTCCTGATGCTTAAGGCAGCACTCCCACTCTAGCACCGCCCAACCGTTAAAATCGTATGCCGCCAATTTAGAAAAAATTGCCTTAAAATCGATCTGCCCATCACCCAGTGAACGAAAGCGCCCGGGTCTTTGCAGCCAATCTTGAAAGCCGCCATAGACGCCACTCTTACCATTAGGCTTAAGCTCAGCGTCTTTGACATGAAACATTTTGATGCGCTCATGGTAATGATCTATAAAACTCAGATAATCCATTTGCTGTAGCGCAAAGTGACTGGGGTCATACAAAATATTTGCACTGGCGTGCTGATCTACCTCATCAAGGAATCGTTCATAGGTCACACCATCGTGTAAATCTTCGCCGGGGTGGAGTTCGTAACACACGTTTACGCCTTCTTCGGCATAGGCGTCAAGAATAGGTCGCCAACGTCGGCCCAGTTCAGCGAAGCCCTCTTCCACTAATCCAGCAGGTCGCGGCGCCCAGGGATACATGTAAGGCCAAAGCAAAGAGCCAGAAAAAGTAGCATGTTCGGTGAGTCCCAAGCGGCGACTTGCACGAGCCGCTAATTTCACCTGCTCTACCGCCCCACGCTGACGCTTTTCTGGGTTCCCTCGCACTTCAGGCGCGGCAAAGCCATCAAACATTTCGTCATACGCTGGGTGCACTGCCACCAACTGACCTTCCAGATGAGTAGAGAGTTCAGTGATTTGTATACCATGAGCCGCAACTCGCCCCACCAACTCATCACAATAAGTCTGACTTGCAGCAGCTAAAGACACATCAATAAAGTTAGCGTTACCAATGGGTACCTGAACACCCGTAAAACCAAGCTTCGCCGCCCACTCGGCCATTGCATCGATCGAGTTAAAGGGCGCGTCATCCGCCATAAATTGGGCCAAAAAAATACCTGGGCCTTTAAGAGTTTTCA
>CAJJAQ010000084.1 GCA_905182095.1 uncultured Pseudomonadales bacterium
AGGAACGTCTACGCGTGAGTACATAAACTCAACGTGTAAACCAACGCCATTAGCCAATTCGCCATTGACTTCAGAGAACAGCTGATTACGCTCTTCTTCTTCGATCAAATTGTCGAAGTCGGTGTAACGGAAACGACAAAACAAGCTGTCGACTACGCCACCCAAAGCTTCACAGTTTGGATCTTTAGTACCACCATTTGAACCGGCCAGCGCAAGAAACACGTTACCGTCAGCATTAGCTAGGTCAGTAGCAGCTTGCGGGCGAAATAACACCCCTGGGTTACCAATGCTTGAGAATCCACCACGAGGGTTGGTTGCAAAAGGTACAGTTGAAAAAGCACGATCGCGCATAGCAAGCTCGCTGCGAGTCTCATAACCAAAAGAGGTTACCCAATCGAAGTCACCTACTTGAGTGCCCCAGATTGCGCCAAATTCGCTGTTACCATCGCTGTCTTGAACATCTTGGAAGCCAGCAGAAAGCTGAACACCTTGAAAATCTTTGCGCGTCTTGAAATTAGCTACGCCAGCAATTGCATCAGAACCATAGGTTGCTGCTGCGCCTTCTTTCAGTACTTCTACTGAAGAAATTGCCATTCTTGGGAATGCGTTAACGTCAACAAAACGACCGCCTGGTACACGCTGAGGAATTGGCACTTGGCGTCGACCGTTGATGAGAACTAATGTTCTTTGAGGACCTAAGCCACGAATGTTTACGTTGGCTACGCCTTCAGAGGCATTAGATTGGAATTGATTAGATTCGCCGTCAACACCAGAGCTTGCGCTTAGGCGACGTACGATTTCTACAATACTAGGTGATCCCTGGCGAACCAACTCGTCACGTTCCAGTACGGTAACTGGCGACTCAGAGTCGATAGGGGTTCCTTTAATAAATGATCCGGTCACTACCACTTCTTCGATTTTTTCACTTTCTGCAAATGCAGAGGCTGACAAACCTAAAAGTGCGATACATGGCATAGCACCGGTCCGCTTGGCGGTCTGATACAACTTCATAGTCTCTCCACTAAATATATTTTCCTTCCGCGCCCCCAAAAGAGGACGCTTCTATACAGGATGTATAGACGCGAATTAGATTAACACGGGCATATGGTACCAAACTACTCAAATGATACATTTTAGAAACATTTTTGATACCAATCAACACACTAAACCGAATCGAAGAATTTTAATCACACGTTATCAATAAGTTAGACCCAGAAGCTAAAACAGGTTTTCTGACACCCCAAAGCCACAAAACCACTTTCCTTCACAGCAAAGCGGAACAAATCATCAGGCAAAACTCCGCGATCTAAAAAACTAATAAACGGCCCGGTAAACAGGCAACTATTAGCCGCACAAAACCCGCCTATTTGCTTTGAATTGAGGCGCCTACTTTCACACCTCAACTAGATTTGATCCAAACAGCATCCACATTACCCAGCACAAGCCAAAGAAGCAGGTTTGAATTCGCTGCTACGCGTATGACTATTAAGCCAATAAACACCTACTAGGCTGCTGCTATTTACTTGCCAAGGGCGGGTTGGCAAAACAGCTTACAGCGGAGCAAAAGATGGGATGCGCCGCTCCAGCGAAGCTTGACGAGCAACGATTCTAAGGCTTAACTTTTATCGGTTTGAGAGGCTCGAGAGGTTGAGAGTTTGAGGGTTTGAAGAGCATGAAGCGCATGAAGCGCATGAAGCGCATGAAGC
>CAJJAQ010000085.1 GCA_905182095.1 uncultured Pseudomonadales bacterium
TGGCTAGTATTTATGCAAAGCAAAAAAGGGCAGTGGACCTGTCCTGAATAGTCAAAAACTCTTATAACTAGGTGTCGGTGCAAGATTTGCTAAACTTCCTTACGGGAAATTTTGTTCAAAGACGTAGGTTTTGGATGAGATGAAAATGGTTTCAAACTAGGCCTAACACGCGATTGGTTTTTCTCCACGCGGAATTGGCAGGGGCTGGTTGTTTTCAGTTTTTGCTAGCGTTTGTTAACGCTTGTTAATGAAGGTACACAGAGGTTTTGTTGCGCTTGTGCTTTGTTGAAGAGCGGTTGATGCACTACCTAGAGCTGATCTAACGATTGAAATAACCCATGTGGCGCACGATTTTCCAGTTGGCTGCACCGTTTTGTGGAGCAGCCAGAGGCTTAATGCAGAACTATTAATCTTGTCCCATTGACCATGTTTTACTCGCCTGGCGCGAGCGTTCAAACTCAGATTTTGTTTCATCGACCTTGCGTAATGGCAGACTTTTCTTAATTTCCTGAACTTCTGGTTGGAAGCGTGGCATTGCGTTTCTAGCGTTAGCGGCTTGTTGCATGACTTTATTCCTTAAGTTGTATTTGAACGGTTTGATCAGTTGTTGAAGCACATTAAACAGTCAGATCAAGAATAGGTATATGGAATAATTGAAAACAAATATATTCCACTAAGGAAAGTATTGCGCAGACGAAAACCCACGATAATTCACAAAACATTCTTCTTCAACAAAGCAAACAATTTTAATATGTATGGCCAAGTCACGGTTCAAGATAAACATCTAAGAAGCGAGGTGGCGTCTATGCCAAGGGTTTAAAGATTTGGCTACAAATAATTTTTGCTGCCTTAGCGAAGCGCTACGAGTGCGCAAAATATGCAACAACTCTCTGCCAGGTCTTGCACAAACCCTGTGTTTACTAGACCGGCAACTCTGTGGTGTCCTTGATACTCTCCATAACAAAGCTTGCTGAGACATTGGTCAGCGTAAGTTCACTGGTAAGGCGTTTGTAGAGTCGATCATAGTGGGTCATATCTTTCACTACGGCGCTTATTAAGTAATCCAGCTCACCTGAGGTTCGGTAGACCCCTAGAATTTCAGGAAATGCCGCCACAGTTTGAGAAAATTTCTCTGTCCATTCACTGTTGTGGTGGGCGGTCTTTATTTGAATAAACACCTTTAAATGTAGGTCAAGTTTCGCCGGGTTGAGCAGTGCCACGCGTCGCTCAATAACGCCCGTTTGCTCCATCTGCTTTATTCGCCGCCAGCAAGCATTGCGCGAGAGATTCACAGTCTCGCTGATTTCGTCTAGCGACGTATCAGAGCTTCTCTGGAGTATTTGTAAGAGCTTGTAATCAATTTTATCCATATCCCAAATAGTAACCTTGTATTGGGATAAATTCACAAATAAATGATGAATAGGGGGCTGATTTGGGACATTTTTGATTCATATGCTGCCTATTATTACGCCATCTTTAAAAATGAAGGAGGCGTTATGTTTGCACGTATATTTTTGGCTCACCCTAGGGCCCTAAACGAAGAATTTTTTCAGCATATGCTTTGCGCTTTGGGTTTTGCAATTGCTTTACTTCTGGCTGGGTCGGCAGTTCTGGTGCATGCCTTTATTCCTTGTCTGTTCGAAAAGACCGCCAGCAATATAATTATGAAACTGCATAAGCGTATGACTATTAGATCATAAAGTGCACTTTGCATTCGTAGATTCAGTGAGGACAGAGGAACTGCCAAGGACCTACTTTGGCCGATCTCGCGTTTATAGAAACGTTTTTTATTCACCGAACCCGCACCTAATTAGGGTGCATGCTAATTTTTTAAGTACGTACGCCGGTTATTTGATCATTATTGCAGCAAAAGGTCGCCGAGGTCTCGACCCTGACAATGTAAATTATTGCTATCCTTATCCAAGAACAACAAGTTGAGACCTTCCCGGTCTTGAGCAAATTTATTGGACAAAGCAGTTAGGACTAACCATGAGCGAATCCCTTGAAACAATGAATCCATACGAAGGGTTCAAGTTACTTCGAGATCATGCCCCCGTCAGCCAGCTTGAGGCCGATGGTCCTTGGCAGGTTGCTCGGCATGCCGATGTAAATGCCATATTGCGCGATCACGTGACTTTCTCTTCTGACGTATCTATGCAGCCTGAAGAAAAACGCGGCGCGCCAAGTATGCTGTTTAGTGACCCACCGGTGCATCACCGTTTACGCAGGTTAGTGAGCGTGGCGTTCAAGCCTAGCCAGATCCAAACTCAAGAAGCGCAGATTCGGCTGCGTTGTAACGACCTATTGGACGCTATTCCAGTGAATACCGAAGTCGATTTGGTCAAAGCGCTAGCGGCCCCACTACCGGTTATGGTCATAGCGGAAATGCTGGGGGTAGAAGATGGCGACATGGCTACTTTTAAGGCTTGGTCTGACGAGATTTTTAGCAACATAGGCGAAATTTTATTTGGCACCCCGAGCGCCGAATCCGAACGTGCCGCACTAGAAATGAACGCCTATTTTCTGCAGCGGATCAACACTATTCGCGCCAACCCAAAAAGCCATTTGTTGGGACAGTTAGTGGCCACTGAAACAGAAGACGGGAAGTTGGATGACGAGGAGCTATTGAGTTTTTGTCGGCTGCTGTTAATTGCAGGCAATGAAACAACCACAGGCCTAATCACCGCCTCAGCGCGGATCTTTCACGAAAACCCGCATACTTTGCTGGCGCTAAAGCAAAGGCCTGATCTCGCCGCAATTTTTGTTGAAGAAGCACTACGATTTTATTCACCTTTTTCGGCGACAGTGCGACGCACGACCAAAGACGTTGAACTTGCAGGGCAAAAAATACCGGCGGGGGAGTTAGTTGTGCCACTTATAGCTTCGGCTAATCGCGATGAACAGGTCTTTACGGACCCAGACACTTTCAAACTTGACCGCGAAGCTAACCCTCACTTGGCCATGGGGTTTGGTATCCACTTTTGCTTAGGTGCGCACTTGGCACGACTGGAAGGCAAGATTGTCGCTGAAGAGATGGCGCGGCGCTACAGTAGCGTTACTCTGACAAATCCTAAAACTGCAACAGTGGGTGATTTGGGTGGCCCGAAAGAGTTGATGGTAGTCGTTGCATAACTTCAGGGCAGTCGAGCAAATTCATCGGCCAACTTTGTTGCAGCGATATGGCGTCACTATGGCGGGATTTTTTCTTGGTTGGTTCTTCACCCTATTTCGGAAGAGTTATATAGGGGAAGAATAGCGTTTTTTCGCCACGACTTATTTTAGGTAGGCTGTGCGTCAAAACCTGAAAATATTGCTGCCGTAGCCTATCCAGACGAAGCTTACGCGTCGCTTTCGTGTGTGCAAATAGGCCTAGAACGATCACGGATTCAAGACGCGGTTTTAGAGGCTACTGGGCAGCAAAGAGCGGAAAGAAAAAAGGATCAAGCCTGGGGTTGGACAGGGGCCATATTATTTGCCCCGGCTCTGCTCATGATGGATGGAAATGACGAAAATGCCACACGACTGGCGACTCTAAAGGGGCAGTATGAATCTATAGAGCGAGTTGGCAGCGCCAAAAGGTGCGTTGGAAATAGATCAGCCAACTAAAATCCTTAGATCAGCTATGAGCAGTAAAGCAACAGTACTGGAGGTGAGAAAAGGATGGTTGGCTGAGGACGATTACGAATATATTGCAACTTTTCGCGACAACTCTTTCTTGAGCGAAAGAAAATTATAGAAGGAACCTCTGCCGCCTGCTTACTCCTCCTGGTATGGAGTATCGGCATGGTTTTGTTAGAGCGTTTTGAAGTTGCGGACAACGATATTAAAAGCTCGAATTTCGATAATTAAAGCATTGTTCGTATGGCGGATATGCCAAGCCTAGATATTGCAATTGTTGACCAACCAGACATTCCACCAACTGGCGCGGGAGAAACAGCATTAATCGCGGGACCACCGTCCATCGCCAATGCTATTCGGGCTGCCAGCGGCTTTCGCGCTCTTGGCCTACCAATTTCTTACGCGGATATTCACGCAACGGTAAAGTAACGGCGTAAGATATTGAAACGAAAATTTACGCACTGTTCCTCTGAAAAAGTTGCCAAGGAGCCGAAAATGCAAAACATTTCGCTACTAGAAATACTCAGCGCGTGCCTTTTGCTATGTGCGGCAATTACTGCGGCACCGGTGTGCAGAGCCTGCTGAGGGGACAGTATCAAAGGTTTATCACACCGCCATTTTTTGGTTAAAGCCCGAGACGCCAATCGCCACCGTCGCCAAAATCACTGCCTCGATGAGGGCTATGGAAAAACTAACCATGGTGGAGCAGGTGCTAGTCGGCACGCCTAGTATGAGTGATCGCAATATCGTTGATGACAGCTTCGGAGCTGCTTTCACTATGCGGGTTAAAAATGAGGCCGCTCTAGCGGCTTACAACGCGGACCCGCACCACAAAAAAATTTCAAGTGAGGTAACCTTGCCTCATGTTGAGCGCGGCGTGATCTATGACTACAAAAACCAATAATATTATAGGCCGTCTAGAAAACAACCCGCTAGCACTTAAACGTGTCTCCGTGGGGTAACAGGAAATCGAAATGACTGATCAGAACAAACCGCTTGCTGGCATTAAGGTCCTTGACCTCACACAGATCTACCAAGGCCCCTATGCAGCGTTTCTATGTGCTATGGCCGGTGCTGATGTGATTAAAGTTGAACCTGTGAGCGGCGAGCGCCTGCGCGGTGCCGGCGGCGCGAAAACGCCATTGTCCTTCGCTATGCTCAATTCAAATAAAAGGAGTATTACCCTGAACCTACGCGACGAAGAAGGCAAAAAGCTTCTTCGCAGCCTGGTTAAAGACGCCGATGTGTTACTTGAAAATTATGCCCCCGGGGTTATGGATCGTCTGGGCGTGGGCTGGGAGGAATTGAAGCAGATTAATCCGCGCCTTGTATATGCTTCAGGCACTGGATACGGACTGTCAGGCCCCGATATGAACTTGCTTGCTATGGACCATACTATTCAAGCTGCCTCTGGGTTAATGAGCGCGACGGGGGATGAAGACTCACCGCCCAGCAGATCTGGCGGAGCGCCCTCTGACATCATGGGCGGTATTCACATGTATGCCGGGGTGCTCGCTGCTCTACAGGGGCGCAACACCACGGGCCACGGCACTCGGGTTGAAGTTTCCATGCTTGAGGCAATGTACTTCACGCTGGCTTCGGAATTCAGCATCTTGCATGACACAGGGGAAACGCCTCCGCGTAACAGTGCTAGGTCGCCGTCTAATGTCTGCCCGTACGGGCGGTATCCCTGTAAGGATGGGTGGATTGTCATTATTTGCGTTGCCGAAGCACATTGGCACAGCGTACTTAAAGTCGTTGGTAGAACAGATCAACTCGAGAACTCAGATTTTCGTAATTCAATGTCACGCAAAAAACGCGAGCACCTAGTCGACGCCATGATTAATGCTTGGACTGTAGAGCGCACTCGGGACGAGGCCTATGAAGAGTTGCGTGCGAATCGAGTACCGGTTGCACCGATCAAGACACTAGATGAGGTGC
>CAJJAQ010000086.1 GCA_905182095.1 uncultured Pseudomonadales bacterium
ATTGAAACTGAATCAAGGCCTATCGTTTTAAGGAGGTGATCCAGCCGCAGGTTCCCCTACGGCTACCTTGTTACGACTTCACCCCAGTCATGAACCACACCGTGGTAACCGTCCTCCCGAAGGTTAAACTAATTACTTCTGGTGCAATCCACTTCCATGGTGTGACGGGCGGTGTGTACAAGGCCCGGGAACGTATTCACCGCGACATTCTGATTCGCGATTACTAGCGATTCCGACTTCATGGGGTCGAGTTGCAGACCCCAATCCGGACTACGAGAAGTTTTTTGGGATTCGCTTACCATTGCTGGTTTGCAGCCCTTTGTACTCCCCATTGTAGCACGTTTGTAGCCCACCCCGTAAGGGCCATGATGACTTGACGTCGTCCCCACCTTCCTCCGGTTTGTCACCGGCAGTCTCCTTAGAGTTCCCGACATTACTCGCTGGCAAATAAGGACAAGGGTTGCGCTCGTTACGGGACTTAACCCAACATCTCACGACACGAGCTGACGACAGCCATGCAGCACCTGTATCTCGGTTCCCGAAGGCACCAAACTATCTCTAGTAAGTTCCGAGTATGTCAAGGGGTGGTAAGGTTCTTCGCGTTGCATCGAATTAAACAACATGCTCCACCGCTTGTGCGGGCCCCCGTCAATTCATTTGAGTTTTAACCTTGCGGCCGTACTCCCCAGGCGGAGAACTTATCGCGTTAGCTGCGCCACCAAAGCCTTAAAGGCCCCAACGGCTAGTTCTCATCGTTTACGGCGTGGACTACCAGGGTATCTAATCCTGTTTGCTCCCCACGCTTTCGCACCTCAGCGTCAGTGTTGGTCCAGGCGGCTGCCTTCGCCATCGGTATTCCTTCCTATATCTACGCATTTCACCGCTACACAGGAAATTCTACCGCCCTCTACCACACTCTAGTTTGACAGTTTGGAATGCAGTTCCCAGGTTGAGCCCGGGGCTTTCACATCCCACTTATCAAACCGCCTACGCGCGCTTTACGCCCAGTAATTCCGATTAACGTTCGTACCCTCCGTATTACCGCGGCTGCTGGCACGGAGTTAGCCGGTACTTCTTCTGTCGCTAACGTCAAGACCACGACATATTAAATCGTAGCTTTTCTTCACGACTGAAAGTGCTTTACAACCCTAAGGCCTTCTTCGCACACGCGGCATCGCTGGGTCAGGCTTTCGCCCATTGCCCAAGATTCCCTACTGCTGCCTCCCGTAGGAGTCTGGACCGTGTCTCAGTTCCAGTGTGGCTGATCGTCCTCTCAGACCAGCTATAGATCGTCGCCTTGGTGAGCCTTTACCTCACCAACAAGCTAATCTAACGCAGGCTCCTCTAATAGCGTGAGGTCCTAAGATCCCCCACTTTCCTCCTAAGAGCGTATGCGGTATTAGCTCGAGTTTCCTCGAGTTGTCCCCCACTACTAGGTAGATTCCTACGCGTTACTCACCCGTCCGCCACTGTACTCACACCGAAGTGCTTTCTCGTTCGACTTGCATGTATTAGGCGTGCCGCCAACGTTCAATCTGAGCCATGATCAAACTCTTCAGTTTAGTTTTTTCGACTTTCAGATCAGTGATCGGATAAATCCTTTCACATCTCCATGATGCCAATTAATCATTTACTCAAAACGAATCACGTGTTCCCACACGAATGGCTTGTTTAGTACTAAGTGTTCATCACGAATGTGTTAGTATTCGCGGTCACTTCGTACTTGCTATTTGTTTTTAAAGAGCTGCTGCTTCGCTTTCGGCGTCGCTGCAAGGGAGGCGTATAATACGCAAAGAGAATTTACGCGCAACCCCTAAGTTGAAATAAATTGAAATAATTGCAAAAAAAGTCAAATTAGGACCCTCGCACAAGTAGCCCATATTGCTTTTTGCCCCTACGTATCAAGTAAAATCGACCAAACAGGGCATCTGCAAAAGAAATGGTCATTTTTGGATCTGTTACAGGTTGACCGTTGATCTTGACCCCATTGCCTTGAATTAGCTTACGCGCCTCACCCGTAGATTTGACCAAAGAAACGTCGACCATAGCTGTGAGCACCCCAATACCCGGTTCACAGACACAACTTTGCAAGCCATCCTGCTGCAATTGCGCCAAGTCCGACTCCTCTAGGCCTGCAACCTCCCCAGCAAACAGGCAGGCGCTTATACGCTCTGCCGATTTTAACGCCTCGCCGCCGTGAACCAGCTCGGTCACTTCCCGCGCCAGCCTGCGCTGGCCTTCGCGCAACTCAGGGTGTTCTGCGGTGGCAAGCGCAAGATCCGCCACCTCATCCTCGGCCAGAAAAGTAAACAGCTTCAAAAATGACTCAACATCGGCGTCTGCCGTATTCAACCAGAATTGGTAAAAGCTGTAGGGCGAGGTCTTGTTCGCATCTAGCCAGATGGCGCCAGAAGCGGACTTACCAAATTTTGTGCCGTCGGACTTAGTCACCAAAGGCATAGTTAACGCAAATGCCTCCTTGCCCAAATGCCTCCTCACCAAATCAATACCGGAAACAATATTGCCCCACTGGTCACTGCCACCAATTTGGATAAGACAGTCTTCGCGTCGCGCAAGTTCTAGGAAGTCCATTGCCTGCAAAAGCATATAGCTGAATTCTGTGTACGATATGCCTTGACCCTCTCGATCAAGACGGGTCTTTACCGACTCCCGCTGAATCATTCCGTTAACAGAAAAATGTTTGCCTATATCGCGAAGGAACGTGACCACATCCAACTGCTCTGTCCAATCAAGGTTATTACAAATCGTCGCCGCGTTAGCGCCATCAAAATCCAAAAAACGACTTACTTGGCTACGCAAAGATTCCACCCAAGAACCAACAACGTCTTTGGTGTTCAAATTGCGTTCGTCATCTCTACCGGATGGATCACCTATCAGACCTGTTGCACCACCCAGCAATAATATTGGTTTATGGCCCTGCAGCTGAAAACGCTTTAAAGCCAGCAATGGCACCAAACTCCCTATATGCAAACTGTCTGCCGTGGGGTCAAAGCCGCAGTACAGAGGCCGCGAACCACCCTGCAAATATTCTTCTAAGCCAGCTGCGTTAGAAAGTTGAGCGATAAGCCCGCGCCAACGTAGCTCATACATGAGACCCTGTGTTTTCATATCCACCTTAAAACGTAAGTATAATTTCTAAATTTGATTAGCAGCCCTATGGTAACTCGCAAAGTCGCCAGAGGGACATCTAGATCCTAGCGTTGTATTAAATCAGAGAGGACCATTGCAAAATAGGGCCCACGAGTAACACTTTTTTCACCACGAGATTCGCTTATACTCCCGGACAGCAGGCTGAACGAACGATGCAATTTTTTGCAATCAGAAAGCCGCAGGCGCACTACCGACGCATGCTTACAACTTGACGAGCGAAAACCATAGAATGAGCTTTCCTACCCTGCACAAACGTATAATCCTAATGATGGGAATAGGGCTACTGATTTTGCACCTGAGCGGAATCAGCAAGGACTCGGCCGCAGTCACCGAGGCGGTCGGCGTCGATGCAAGCATGGAGCTCGCGGGCGATACAGACAAACCTAGAGAGACCGCCACAGAGCACAGCAAGTTGGCACCGACGAATCTAGCAACAGCCAGCGCACCTAAAGCCGCAAAAATCATTAGCAAAAAAGATAAAGTAAGAGCGGGCGATAGCTTAGCTCTAATTTTTTCACGCAATGGTTACTCGGCTAAAGACCTTTATCTAATAAGCTCCACCAAACTTGGCAAGCAACTGAAAAACATTTTTCCAGGTAACGACGTCATTTTTGAATCAAAGAATGAACAACTAGAAAAATTCACTTATTACCCTTCGCGTCTTGAATCACTAAAGTTTAGTCGTATAGCAGACGGTTTCGCCGCAGAAAAAAATACCGCCTTACCCGACCGAGTCATTTCCTATAAGCATGCAACGATCGACGACAGCCTATTCTTGTCGAGCCAGCGAGCAGGGCTTCCTGACAAATTAACTATGCGTCTAGCGCAAATTTTCCAGTGGGATATCGACTTCGTATTAGACATTAGACCCGGCGATCAATTTTTTGTTATCTACGAAGAGCTTTATCTAGACGGTGATTACATCGGCACCGGCGAAATATTGGCTGCAGACTTCATCAACCAACGAAAAACATATTCCGCAGTGGCATTCACAAATAAAAACGGTGACAAAGATTTTTACACTCCCAAAGGCGTAAGTATGCGCAAGGCTTTCTTGCGTGCTCCGGTAGAGTTTTCACGCATTAGCTCAAGCTTTAACTTGCGCAGAAGACACCCTTTACATAAGACCATCCGCCCACACCGAGGAATAGATTACGCAGCACCCACGGGCACACCAATATTGGCAGCAGGCGACGGCAGAATTAAAACGGCCTCGAGATCGAATTCGAACGGACGTTATATTGTTATTCAACACGGCGAGCAGTTCGTAACGAAATACCTACACCTTTCAAAATTCGGCAAAAACATAAGGTCCGGCCGCAAGGTGCGGCAGGGGCAAGTTATCGGTTATGTAGGGTCGACGGGCTGGGCAACAGGGCCACACCTACACTACGAATTCCTGGTAAATGGCTCGCACAAAAACCCACGTACGGTAAAACTGCCTACAGCAAAACCCGTAGCCAAAAAGGAACTAGCAAAATTTCGCGCAGCAACCAGACAGTACGCTTTACTGTTGAATAGCTACAAAGATCAAATCACCTTGGTTACCGCCCAATGAAAAAGGTTTCCAACTCGCTATACATTGGCGCAATGAGCGGCACCAGTGTAGACGGTTTAGATCTTGCGCTAGTCAATATGATTGAAAGCAAAGACGAGTTAAAGATTGAAATTGTCGACGCAAAAACCGTAGAAATAACTTCTGAGTTAACAAAAGCCCTATTAGGATTAGGTCAACCTGGAGATGACGATTTAGACCAACTTGGCGAATGCGATAGCTTGCTGGGAAAATTTATTGGCGAGAGTATAAACAGTTATCTGAAAGTACTCGGCATCCCCGGGCAAGATATAGCGGCTATAGGCAGCCACGGCCAAACAATAAGACACCGTCCTCCCGGCGCACGAACTACACCTTTCACTATGCAAATAGGTGACCCAAATAGCATTGCTGAAACAACGGGCATAACGACTGTTGCTGATTTCCGCCGGCGCGATGTGGCGGCAGGCGGTCATGGCGCGCCATTGACTCCTGCCTTCCATAGAATTTTGTTTGGTGATTTGGATAACAATGTCGCAGCGCTCAACATCGGCGGCATCGCTAATCTAACAATATTAGACGATCACGAGGTAAAGGGGTTTGATACAGGACCGGGCAATGGACTGCTTGACCAATGGTGCAAAACTCATAAAAGCCAGCCATACGATAAAGATGGCGCTTGGGCGGCTAGCGGGCAAATTTGCGACAATCTTCTTAAGTCCTTCCTTCAAGACCCCTACTTCGCATTAGCTGCGCCGAAAAGCACCGGCCGAGAGTATTTCAATCTGCCTTGGTTAGAACGGCATCTAAAAACCCTAGTTCAAACAACGTCTGTAATGCCGCCTATAGAAGACGTGCAGACAACCTTAGTTGAATTGACCGCCCAAAGCATAGCGGACTGTATACGCAAAGAACCTCGCGAGATCTCAGCTATCGCGGTCTGCGGAGGCGGCAGGTTAAATAAATATCTCATGCAGCGACTCGCCGTAAACTGCGAACTGGATAATGCCAAGAAAATTATTGTGCAGCCGACGGAATTTTGGGACGTGGATGGAGATTCTTTGGAAGCCGCAGCCTTCGCGTGGCTTGCCTATCAAAGAATGAACAATTTGCCTGGCAATATACCTTCAGTAACCGGCGCTAAGGGTACACGTGTACTTGGGGCAATATTTCCCGGCTAGTTAGTGCTTAGACATGTAGCAGCGGTATCGGTTGTTACCAAACCACCGCTGCTGCTCCGGCAGGGCTCACTTATTGCGCCCTCGACCGATTAGATCGCGAAGGAACTGCCACACCCACAGGTAGCAGATGCATTGGGATTGGTTACCACGAACTGCGAGCCATTGAGATTTTCTACATAATCAACTTGGGCACCGGCTAGGTAGGGGTAGCTCATAGAATCTACCACCATAGTCACTCCAGATTGTTCGACCATTGCATCATCTTCAGCAACTTCGCTATCAAAAGTAAATCCGTAGGAAAAACCATTGCAACCACCGCCGGTTATAAACACCCGCAGTTTTAGAGAATCATCGCCATCGTTATCTATTAAACGCTTAACTTTGATCGCAGCACTTTCGGAAAAATTGATTTCTGCTTGCATAGGTATCGGCTGTCTCGAAAATGTGGGTATGAGTAAAGCATATAGGCATAACACGAAAACCAAAAGCAACGAACACAGAAAGATCTAGCTAAAACACGGCCCTGCCTAAAAAGTAAACATGCGCGACGTCCAGCGCAAAAGCTCTAAGCAACTAAGTACTACGCCCACCTTCTACTGGCAAAGCATGCACTGTGCCCTTCTTGCTTAAATCATTTTCCGAATGGATTAGCCTACCCTGGACTTGAGCGCCCATGTGCATCTCGATCACGCTGTAATAAAGGTCGCCCTGAACTTCTGCCCCTGCGGTAACTTCCAAGCGCTCGACAGCATATACATTACCCTCAAGACGCCCATTAATGATCACGCTCGGCACCCGAATATCTCCAACCACCAAACCCTCGGGACTTATCACCACCACCGCACCGGGCTCTTCTGCGGAAATATTCCCTGTTACCTTGCCTTTCACAAACAGCTGGCTACTAAAGTGCAGACTGCCTTCAATTTCACTGTCTGCAGCTACCAGGGTAATGTCTTGTTTAGATTTCATTACTTTCATATCTGCCCTTCCTTATAACCTTTCTTTCAACTGCTCTCTGAGCGGTAGTTAAAACGCGCCTGATTTGGCTCTTACTCGCGCTATTGTTTTGCGTTCTTTGACCTCATTCGACCCACCTTCTACAAGTTGGTCACTAACATTCTCAATTGCATTCGAGCCCGCAACAGGAGATCTACCAAATAGTCCTCATTGACTCAGACCGCTTCAATCAATGAAAGTACTCGGCAATGCCGAATAACCACCAAATCCTATGCCTCTTGTACATTCCAAGGAAAGGATCTTTCCACTGACGGCCCTTTTTTCGTACGAACGGTAACAATCACAGTCTCGGGAACAAAATTTTCAGGGAGAGTTACTACACCACCGATATCTTGAAAATAGCGAAAACGAAAATTCAGCGGCGCCTCTGAGCTTGCATCCAACTCAGCCAAGGCAAATTCAGTGTCTGCCCCGTTCATGCTGCCCTGAATCACCAAGTCCGCCTGCCCAGATATCAAGCGTCTTATTTTTGCAGCCTGAGTAACCAAAATAACAAAATTGTAGCTATTGGTGTCGTCCCCACGGAGCAAATCAAAATCACCCAGACGTAACCCTTCAGGGCCACCATCCGCAGTCATCAAATTTCTAAAGAACCCGACCTCCTCAAGCAGCTCGGCTTTTTCACGGTGCATCTTAGTGAGTTCCTCACGCATGCTAGTCACCGCGAACTTTTGCGTTGCCAAGGACAACTCCGCATCGACGACCCTATTGCGCAACTCTTGTTCGGAAGCCTGCACATCAATCAGTGTAGCGCGCAGCGTTGTATTTTCTGCAATCGCCTGCTCGCCATACAACTGCCCGGCAAAAAAGCCGCCGCCAAGGGCTGCAAACACGGCAAGGCAAATAAGTACTATATATAAGCTTTTGCGAACAGGCCGATCTTCCACAACTCTATACAAAGAGTTTTTCATACTTCACCAAGACTTTTTAGAGATTTATCCACGGTTCTACTTATAATGTGGATGGTCCGCACAATAGTACCTCAATGACCGCCAATGGAAGAAACAATCCGAGTTCCAACCGGAACTTAGGCCAGTGGCGCTAGGTTTTACTACTAGCAACCTAGGACAACACCAGCATTTAACCCAACCATCAGCAATCGAAAGACAAAACCAGGAACCTAGACATTGAATATTTATCTCTGGCTCAAAGCATTTCACCTGATTTCACTCATAGCCTGGTTTGCAGGCATTTTTTATCTACCAAGGCTTTTCGTCTATCACGCCGCCGCTGAGGACCAAATCAGCAAAGATCGCTTTAAAGTCATGGAAATCAAATTACTGCGAATCATAATGAACCCAGCAATGATCTTGACCGTGGTTTTAGGTATCTGGATGCTCGTTGTTAATTGGGCAGCGCTTTCTGGCCAGACTTGGATTTGGGTCAAAATTGCTTTAGTACTCGGGCTGGTTGGCTATCAACATTTTTGCCTTAAGATAACCAAGGCTTTTGCGCGCGATGAAACCCCATATAGCGAAAAATTCTTCCGCCTATTTAATGAAATACCGGTGCTCATACTCGTACCTGTTGTTCTTTTAGCCATCATTAAACCTTTTTAGAAAATAAGAAACGAGAGCAATATGATTCGAACTAAGTCCAAAGCCCTTATAGAGAGAGCCTGCCAAACCATTCCTGGCGGTGTAAATTCCCCGGTCCGAGCTTTCAAAGGCGTAGGCGGGGACCCAGTTTTTTTCGAAAGAGGCCAAGGCGCATACATTTATGATGTCGATGACAACGCCTATATCGATTACATCGGCTCTTGGGGCCCAATGATTCTGGGACATAACCACAAACCAACAATAGACGCAGTGATAGAACAGGCCGGCAAAGCACTAGGTTTTGGTGCTCCTACAGAATTAGAGATCCAGCTGGCGGAAAAAATCGTCGAGATCATGCCCAGTATGGAAAGCGTGCGCATGGTTAACTCTGGAACTGAGGCAACGATGTCGGCCATTCGTCTAGCCAGAGGCTTTACTGGCAGAGATTTGATCGTCAAATTTGAAGGCTGCTATCACGGCCACTCGGATTCGTTGCTGGTCAAAGCAGGCAGCGGTGTGCTGACTCTTGGACTGCCAAATTCTCCTGGCGTACCCGCAGCACTAGCCGAAAAAACACTCACGGTACCTTACAACGACTTGCAAGCTACCGAACAATTGTTTAACTCATACGGTGGTCAAATTGCCTGTGTGATTGTCGAACCCATTGCAGGAAACATGGGCTGTATTCTCCCTGATCCTGAATTTTTGCGTGGGCTGAAATCGTTGACCGAAAAATCTGGCAGCGTCTTGATCTTTGATGAAGTCATGAGCGGATTCAGAGTTGCGCCCGGCGGCGCCCAAGAAATTTATGGCATATCTCCAGACCTCACTACGCTTGGCAAGATCGTCGGCGGCGGCTTACCCGTTGGCGCATTTGGCGGGCGCAAAGATATTATGTCGCACATAGCGCCTTTGGGCCCTATCTACCAAGCGGGTACACTTTCAGGAAATCCACTGGCCATGAGCGCTGGTCTGACTACGCTCAACCACCTCACCGCCGACGTCTATAGCAGAATAACCAATGCCACCGATAAATTGATCGCCGGGCTTGTTGCAGGCGCTAGCAGAAACGGCATAACCGTCTGCGAAAATCACGTTTGCGGCATGTTTGGGTTTTTCTTTGGCATCGAAAAAGCGGAAAACTATCAGGATGTAGCTTCCTCAAACATCGCAATGTTCAATGACTTTTTCCATATCATGCTGAACAACGGCATTTATCTAGCCCCATCAGCTTATGAGGCTGGATTCGTATCCGCTGAGCACACCGACGAAATCATTAACCTTACTCTCACTGCAGCCGACGATGCTTTTGCACAGGTTGCACAGAAGCACACTTAAACTGGAAGAATAAATATGTACGATATTTACGGGATTGGGAATGCTATCGTCGACGTTGACGTGACAATCAACGAAGACTTTTTGCAAGCCCAGGAATTACCTAAGGGACAAATGACGCTGGTTGATTCACAACGAATCAGTGCATTGGTTGAAGCCCTCGGCAACAAGCCAATGAACAGATGCAGCGGTGGCTCAGCAGCCAACACCATTTTTGCGGCCACTGGCTTTGGCTTAACAACAGGTTACGCCTGCAGGCTTGCTAATGACGTGAATGGCAATTACTTCTCTAATGAGATGTCAGAGGCCGGCATTCTCACATCTACTATCGATCACCAGAGCAGCGAAAGTTCAGGCCAATGCTTAGTCATGATCACAGACGATGCGCAACGAACAATGTGCACTGACCTGGGCATCTCCAGCAACGTTACAATGAATGAAGTCGACCAGCCTGCGCTTAACCAAGCCAACATGCTCTACATCGAGGGCTACTTAAGTTCTTCACCGGTCAGCGCAGCATCCGCGATAAAATGTCACGAAATGGCAAAAGAAGAAGGCATCCCTACAGCCCTAACACTGTCTGATGTTTCCATGGTTTCATTTTTCCGGGAATCGTTAACCAGTATCATTGGCAACGGTGTAGATGTTTTATTCTGCAACGCTGAAGAAGCGCTAAGCTGGGCACAAACCGATCGCCTAGATATCGCCATCAATGAACTCAAAGACATCGCACCTGAACTGTACATCACTCTGGGTAGCGATGGCGCTCAGGTGGTAACCAAGTCCGGCGCCAAGAACATCAACGGGCTGGCCGTTAGTCCAGTAGACACCAATGGCGCTGGTGATATTTATGCTGGCGCATGTCTTGCTGCAAGAAGCCAAGGCGCCAGTCCCCAAGATGCGGCTAGATTCGCCAATCACGCAGCGGCTCACCTGATCCAGCTATTTGGTGCTCGGCTGACCTCCGTACAAGCTTATGCGGATCTAAAAGGATCTTTTGTTAGCTAAGCAAGCCAACTCAACGCTAGGCCATGACCCCACCGCGGGTTGTGGCTGCTTGAGCAAATTTTTGCTAAATGCAGCGAAGAACTTACCCACGGCTAAGTAAGCGAAAACTCAAGCTGGGGACCAAGTGTCATTGTCTTTAGGTCAGTAATACAGCCGTATGCAAGTACCTCCACGCCCTCTGCAATAGCCTGCTCAAGCGACTGCGCATAAAGAGGATCAATTTCACTGGCTGGGCGCACTCGTGCAAGGCCCATATGCTGGGCGCAAAAAATCAATACTCCGCGATCGCCCGCAGCAACACGTCGCACCAGCGCATTTACATGTTTAAGCGCTCGCTCGCTGACTGAATCAGGAAACGCACCTAGCGTGCCTTCTATATGCAGGGTCACGCTCTTTACTTCAACATAAGCCAGGCGGTCGTCAGCCGAAGCCAAGAAATCGAAACGCCCATCTCCTTCAGGGATCTTTATTTCCGGTTTTATTGCTGAGTAGTCTTGCAGTGCTTCTATATAGCCATTAGTTAAACCTTCACCAACCAATGCATTGGCCCTGCCAGTATTCACGCTCACGAGGCCATGATCACTTTCTACAAACTCCAAAGTTCCAGGGTACTTGCGTTTGGCATTGTCAGATATTGAATAATAGATCCGACTGTCCGGTACGGCACAGCCAGTCATAGAACCCGTATTAGGACAATGAACGGTCATCTGTTCGCCATCCTTGGTAATTACATCGGCAAGGAACCGCTTGTACCGCCGAACCAATGTGCCTTCGAATAATTCTGGCAACTTCAAACTTTCAGCCCCCAATCTTGCAAAGCTTGATCAATCCGCTCCAAGCCTAGGAGAATAGCTTCTTCACTGGTGGTATAAGCAAAGCGCACATAGCGGCCAGCATCGCTGTCGCCAAAATCATATCCAGGAGTTACCGCAACCTGATATTCCTCGATCAAACGCCAGCAAAAATCAGCGCTGTCCATATTCGTATGAGAAATATCTACATAAAGATAAAAAGCACCATCGGGTATCACTGGAATAGAGAACCCAAGCGCAACGAGACCTTCGTAAAGTATCTTTGCTCGAGTTTCAAATGTTTCCTTGCGCTGACTATGTATGGACATCGCGTCATCTGCAAAAGCCGCAACTGCAGCATATTGCGCTGGGGTACTGGGCGAGATAAATAAATTTTGTGCCAGCTTAGTTAGCGCTTCAACCGCAGCATCAGGCACAACTACCCATCCCAAGCGCCAACCCGTCATACCAAAGTATTTGGAGAAACTGTTAAGCACAAAAATATCAGGGCAAAGACTCAAACCTGACGTATAGGTCACATGATCCCTGGTTAAATTTTGATAGATTTCATCCAGAATAAAGAAACCACCTTGGGCTGCGACGAAACCTTGAATAGCGATAAGTTCGTCAGCGTCGAGCATAGTTCCCGTAGGGTTAGCCGGTGAAGCAAGCAAAACACCTTTAGTCTTTTCGCCCCAGGCGCTTTGGATATCCGCGAGTGTAGGTTGAAAGCGATTTTCGGCAGAAACCGGCACCTTTTTCGGCAGCCCGCCGACAAGCTTGGCGAACACTTCATTACACGGATACCCCGGATCTGTAATTAACAGCTCATCACCCGCGTCGAGCAGTAATGACGCCAGTAGTACCAAACCCCCGCTTGCACCACTGGTAACCAAAATGCGCCCAACTGGAATGGCGATGTCTTGGCTCTTATAAAAGTCTGCGATGCATTGCCTTAACTCACTAATCCCCTGTGCAGCAGTATATTTGGTGCGCCCAGCATCAAGTGCGCTGTGAGCCGCTGCAACAATAGGCGCCGCTGTCTGAAAATCAGGTTCGCCCACTTCAAAGTGCACAACACGCTGACCTTGAGCCTCAAATTCGCTGGCGCGTTGCACCAACTGCATAACAGTAAACGGGCTGATATCATTACTAAGCCGTGAGTACATGATTTTTACCAAAAATTTAGGAGCGACAATTCTGCACTAGTTCGTGGGTCTATGAAATTGCCTAATTCTCACAGATATAATAGTAGTTTTTCGGCGCCACTTCTGGTAGGTTACGCGCCCTCTTAATCTTGGGTTTAAATATCCGCGAATGAAGGAAACAACCATGGCGGCTGATGCAAAAGCAAAAAAGGCGACAGAAAAAACTCCTGCGACTCGCACTGTGAAAAAGCGCGCGAGCGCCGCAGTAGATTCTCAATTCCGTAACTTCACACCTTATAAATCTAAGCGGGGTGAGAAGTATATGAGCGAAGGGCAGCTAGCTCACCTGAAAGACATTTTGGTGAATTGGCGCACAGAATTGATGGAGGAAGTGGATCGCACCGTAAGTCATATGCAAGACGAGGCGGCAAACTTTCCCGATCCTGCAGACCGTGCAACTCAAGAAGAGGAGTTCAGTATAGAACTGCGAACTAGAGACCGGGAACGCAAGCTAATCAAAAAGATCGATAAAACCATAGATTTGCTCGAACTGGATGATTTTGGCTATTGCGAGACATGTGGAATCGAAATTGGCTTACGCCGCTTGGAAGCTAGACCCACGGCAACTCAATGTGTTGACTGCAAATCTCTTGATGAAATCAAAGAGCGGCAGATACACGGCTAATTAGGCCAGTCTGCCGAGAAAATCAAAGGCGCGATCATCTAGCTAAATGCGACGGTGAGCGTGCCGACAATGCGGCCGGGCCAGCTCTAGAGCAGAAAATCACAAACAAAATACTGGCTGCGCGCAACCACGTCTTTGCTGCTGATTCCCTAATATCGCCCACCAACCCCTTCCAATCAGGCCCACTCTCAGACCTGGATGAATATCCCATTGCCCGGCGCTTTAAGCTACCATCGATCTTTTAGCCAATGAATCAATGCACCCAAATGCAAACCTACTAGGGCGATTTGCGCCATCGCCAACAGGCCCGCTGCACATGGGCAGCTTAGTTGCTGCAGTGGCCAGTTATTGTGACATCAAACAAAGGGGTGGGCGCTGGCAAGTTCGTATTGATGACTTAGACCCACCACGCACAGCACCGAATGCATGTGAGTCCATTTTACAAACGCTAAATGCTCATGGCCTGCAAAGCGACCTACCCATTGAATACCAAAGCCAACATAAGGGTGCCTATAGCAGAGCCCTAAAGAAGTTGGCCGCCCGATGTTTTTTTTGCACCTGTACACGTAAGCAACTGGCCGGTTTTTCCGTCTACCCCGGCACTTGCCGCACTAACCTAGCACCCAGCGAAAATGCATCTACCCGAATTTTGGTGGGCGCAAACAAAATATCCTTCCACGATTTAGTTTTGGGCAACCAAGACCATGATCTAGCCAAGGAATTTGGAGACTTCACTATTCAACGTAAAGACGGCCTAACGTCATATAATTTGGCCACCGCAGTGGATGATGCATCGGCAATCACTCACGTAATTCGCGGACAGGATCTGTACACAACTACATCAGTACAATTACACCTAATGCAATTGCTAGGATTGACGCCTCCTGTTTATGGCCATATTCCCGTACTAACCTATGCAGACGGAAAAAAACTTTCCAAACAAAACTTTGCCCCGGCGCTAAACATTACTTCTGCTGTGGAGAATTTAGGCAACGCCCTTATTTACCTAGGTATGCCATTAACCGTTAATCATAATTGGACTGTTCAACAACTACTGGAATGGGCTATCAACCACTGGGATATAGCCAAACTCCCAACGAAACTCAGGCCATTTTCAGCCAACGCCTAATTTTGTCGTGCAAACCAGCTTTAGTGACCTACCCAACACCGCAAATGAGACCCAAACATGCTAATGAGGCGCACACTAAGAGCGACTCGCTCTAGAGGGTTTGCTACCATCAACCTATGATTAATCTAATTCTTATCGACAAAGATTCGAACCGAAGAACAGAGACGGCCAACAAAATCCGCAATCATGGCATTGAAGTACATGACTCGTCTGATATGTCCTCCGAGTCTTTGACGCAATTTGATTGCCTAGTGATCGTTGATGAAGTTATACGAGGTAACTGGGCGGGTATTGGTCAACAATTACCAGTCATCGTTCTGGCAGCGGAACCGACCATTAAAGAGTCAGTAAGCATGTTGCAAGCTGGCGCAATGGACTACCTAGCATTGCCTACAGAAACCGGCGATCTATTAGCCAGTATAGAAAGAGCAACCGCCTACCCGAAAAAATCAAATACCTTTGCCCTAGATCAAGTAGAAATGGTCGGCTCATCAGAAGTAATGAAAACCCTGCGTCGACGCATCAGCAAAGTTGGCCCTACTGATTCTTCAGTTCTGATATTGGGTCAATCAGGTACGGGCAAAGAATTAGTCGCTCAGGGGCTACACGCGTCTAGTGACCGGGCCCACGCACCGATGATTACTTTAAACTGTGCCACCGTGCCGCAAAATTTAATCGAAGCAGAACTCTTTGGTGCAGAGGCCTACGGCGATAACAAAGCAGGTAATCGAGGCCTGGTTGAGGCTGCGGATGGGGGAACCCTGTTCCTCGATGAAATATCAGAATTACCGCCTAGTGCCCAGGCACGCCTCATACAGGTGGCCAAAGGTGAGAATCGTAAAGTAGGCGGGGCGAATTCTACGCCTGTTAACGTGCGAATTATTGCTGCTAGCCACAGAGACCTTCAAGCGCTGACAGAAAGCGGCGCATTTCGTTCAGACCTTTTCTACCGCCTAAACGTCGTCAGCTTCAACCTCTCATCGCTGCGTAACCGTCATCAAGATATACTAGAAATTGGTGAATACTTACTTTCAGAGAGCTGCCGTAAACTCGACAAACCTTTACTAAAAATTGGCGACGAAGCAAGAAAGGCAATGCTCGAATATCATTGGCCGGGTAACGTTAGGGAACTTGGTAATGCCATTGAACGGGCAGTGATACTGGCTGATGAAGGTAGTGTGATTACCAAAAGCCTTCTCGCCATAGAACCCGATGAATCTTTGCAAAGCACAGATCCAGCCACGGTGGATCCTGCACAAACATCATTAGAGGATTACTTTGTACGCTTCGTCCAAGATAACGAAGTGTCTCTTACAGAAACTGAGCTCGCAGAGAAATTGGGTATTAGTAGAAAGAGCCTCTGGGAACGTAGACAACGACTAAATATTCCGCGCAAAAAAACCCGTAATCGCGGTTTGCGTGGCGCAACGGGATCTTCAAACTGAATTCAAAAAATACCAGCACAGATGCACCAAAAGCTCAGCGAGTAACTAAGCATGGCATCAAAGAAAAACATTTAGATGCCAATGCACTAAAAGTTATTGCCGAGCTCAATGCTCATGGGTTCCAAGCCTATTTAGTAGGAGGGTGCGTACGAGATGCATTATGTGGAGAGCGACCAAAAGACTTTGACGTTGCGACTAATGCTCCGCTCGAAAAAATCAGCACAATTTTTCGCCGCGCACGCATTGTGGGGCGCAGATTTCCTATTGTGCACGTTCGCTATGGTAGAGATTTAATTGAAGTGTCTACCTTCCGACAATCAATGTCTGACAACGTAGTCCACGACCAGCAAGGCATGATTCTTCGTGACAATGCATTCGGCACCCTGCAAGAAGATGCCTTTCGCAGAGACTTCACGGTAAACGCCCTCTACTACGATCCGAACACTAACGAGATCATCGACTACGTTGGTGGTTTGCAAGATATAGAAGACAAGCGCTTGCGCTTTATCGGTGAAACAAAAGTTAGACTTGCAGAAGACCCGGTAAGAGTCTTAAGGGCACTGCGCTTCGGTGAAAAACTAGGTTTCAGTGTAGACAAAAAAATTCTCACGCTCTTAGACGACACCGCCAAGCGCTTAGATGCCGTACCCCCTGCGCGACTCTTTGACGAGTTTTTAAAGCTATTCCTCAACGGCTACGGCGAAAAAATATGGCGCAAAATGCGCGATACAAAATTGGCTGCAGCGTTATTCCCAAGCTGCAATCCACAAAGCCCATTAGTCTTAGCGGCAATGCGCAATACTGACGAACGAATCAAGGGCGGTGCGTCTATTACACCCGGCTTTTTGGTCGCAGTACTGCTCTGGGAAGATTTCTGTGCACGCAAAAATGAATGGCAGCAGGGTGAAGAGGACCCAGCGTTTATGACGCTAAAAGATCAACAAAGTTTTGTCGCCGTACCGCGTCGTTTTGGTAGTTTTGCCCGCGAAGTGTGGATGACCCAAGATAGACTGGTAGGTCGAAGCCCGAAGGCTATTGAGAGAGTAAGTGCTCACAAGCGCTTTAGAGCCGGCTATGACTTCTTATGCTTGCGAGCAGAATCAGAGCCAGCCTTACAAGAATGCGCAGATTGGTGGACCGATTATCAAACCGCCAATCCAGAAAATAAGCAGGAAATGATTCAGGCCCTACCTCGAGACGCAAAAAAGAAGCGCCGAAAGAAGCGCGCGAGCAAAGCTACCCCCCTTGATAACGTCGAACAACAGAGCATAAATTGATGGTGTTTCGCACCACTAATTCTAGGAGTAATCTGGGTTTTTTTATTGCGGGGATTTGTCGGTTGAACCTAGAGCTGGCCTTGTTCATGATTAGATTGTATGCAAATTTGATAAATTGGGCAAAATGGCGGCTAATACGGAACCCACCACTCGTACCATGACAGAACAAAATTTAACGAAAGAAATCACCGCTTCTTCAGTGATCATCGGCGAATCGCTGCAAACGGTGATCAATGAGCCAAGTGATTTGCCAATCAGCGCGGTGCAAAGAGCAACGACAATGATTGCTGCGGCAGCAGAACTTCAGCCACTACCAAAGTATTTGGCCATTGAAGGGCCAATCGGTGTGGGTAAAACAACGCTAGCGCGCAAATTAGCCGACGTCTTTACTTACCCCTTGATGCTTGAACCCGCGACAGAAAACCCATTTTTGGATCGCTTCTATGCCGAGGGCGCCAGCCAAGCATTACCCACGCAACTTTTTTTCCTCCTGCATCGAGCTAGACAGGTAGCAGACATGCCCGGCAACGATTTGCTCGACCGCTCTTTGGTGGCAGATTTTATGATGGAAAAAGATGAGCTATTTGCAAAACTCACATTAGATACGGAAGAATTCTTACTTTATCAACAAATTCAAAATAACCTGAAAATTCAGCCGCCAGTACCCGACCTTGTTATCTACCTACAGGCCCCGGCTAAAACTTTGCAGGGCAGAGTACTGCAGAGAGGGAATGATTTTGAACAGAGTATTGAATTAGATTATTTAGACGCCCTGAACGACAGCTATACAGAGTTTTTCCATTACTACGAGCAGGCGCCACTTCTGATAGTGAACGCTTCTGAAGTAGATTTTGCCAACAATGACGAGCACTTTTTGGCCCTACTTGAACAGATTTTGTGCATGGAAGGCACACGGCAATTTTACAATCCTAACCCCACCCTGATTTAGCGCAATTAATCGATATAACCGGTCCAATAGCTAGATTTCAAAATCTGTTTTGTACCGCACTAACCAAAGAAATTAGAGAATAACCATGAGCGATATTTATCCTGTTCCCGCAAACATCGCAGCAAGGTGTCTTATTGATAGCAATCGCTACAAAGAAATGTATCAGCGTTCAATTACAGATTCAGACAATTTTTGGGCCGAACAAGCTAAGTTATTTCTAGATTGGCAAAAACCATGGGATACAGTATCCCACGCCGATTTACCTAACGGGAATGTCGAATGGTTTAGTGGCGGGCAACTCAATGTTAGCGTCAACTGTATAGATCGCCACTTACCCGAACGTGCAGAGCAAACCGCAATCATTTGGGAGGGCGACGAGCCTAACAATGACGCCCACATTACTTACCAGCAACTCTCGGACAGCGTGTGCCAATTGGCAAATGGCTTAAGAGAACGCGGTGTTAAAAAGGGCGACCGCGTATGTATTTATATGCCAATGATTCCAGAAGCCGCCTACGCAATGTTGGCTTGCGCAAGGATTGGAGCAATTCATAGCGTTGTTTTTGGCGGCTTCTCGCCTCAGTCTCTTAAAGATAGAATTTTGGATTCGGACTGCCAAACCTTAATCACTGCAGACGAAGGTTTGCGTGGCGGGCGCCGTGTACCACTGAAAGAAAACGCCGCAAAAGCGTTAGAGTCTTGCCCCAATGTTCATACAGTAGTTACCGTACGCAACACCGGTGCAGATGTGCCTTGGCAAGCAGGCCGAGATATTTGGTACGACGAGCTAACTTCATCTCAACCCACCAGCGCAGAACCTGCCGCTATGGACGCTGAGGACCCACTCTTTATCCTCTATACTTCTGGTTCAACAGGTAAACCCAAAGGCGTGCAACATTCCAGTGCAGGCTATTTGCTACATGCGGCAATCACACACAAATATGTTTTTGACTACCAAGACGGAGATATCTATTGGTGTACTGCTGACGTTGGGTGGATTACCGGTCATTCTTATATTGTCTATGGACCGTTAGCCAATGGCGCAACCACTCTCATGTTTGAAGGCATTCCCACTTACCCAGACGCCTCTCGCTGCTGGCAAATCATCGACAAACATCAAGTAAATATTTTCTACACAGCCCCTACTGCTTTAAGACAGCTTATGGCCCAGGGCGATGATTACGTAACTAAATGTTCTAGAAGCTCGTTACATCTTTTAGGCAGTGTGGGCGAACCCATTAACCCTGAAGCTTGGGAGTGGTATCACCGGGTAGTCGGCGATGGTCGCTGTCCAATCGTCGACACATGGTGGCAAACAGAGACCGGCGGTATCATGATCACGCCACTGCCCGGAGCAACAGACCTGAAACCTGGATCTGCTAGCTTACCGTTCTTTGGCGTGCAACCGGCGCTGATGGATGCCGAAGGTAATCTCATGGAAGACCAAGTCGCTGCGGGCAACTTGGTTATTACTGGCGCTTGGCCTGGCCAAATCAGAACAGTCTACGGTGATCACCAGCGCGTCATAGACACCTACTACTCCACCTATAAGGGTTACTACTTTACTGGTGATGGCGCCCGACGCGATGAAGATGGCTATTATTGGATCACCGGAAGGGTAGATGATGTCATGAATGTCTCAGGACATAGAATCGGCACCGCGGAAGTTGAGAGCGCCTTAGTACTTCACCCGCGAGTAGCCGAAGCTGCAGTAGTTAGCTTTCCCCATGACGTGAAGGGCGAAGCGATTTACGCCTACGTTACTCTAATGGCAGGTGATAACTCAGACCCTGAGACCCTGCAAAAAGAATTAGTTGATATGGTTAGGACAGAAATTGGTCCTATAGCAAAGCCAGATGTTATCCAGTGGGCACCGGGGTTACCGAAAACAAGATCAGGTAAAATTATGCGGCGAATTTTGCGCAAAATTGCCGCAAACGAACTGGACAGCTTGGGCGACACATCAACATTAGCGGATCCTTCAGTTGTCGACGATTTAGTTGCGAACCGAGTGCTGCGATGATGCGTGCAGAGTTGGCTAAAAAGACTCCTAGAGAATTTTCCACACACAGATTCACGGAAGAAAAATAGAGCAAAAAAAAACCGGCGTATACGCCGGTTTTTTTTGTCTGCAAAAGAAGAAGTTACTCTTCTGGCGCATCCTGTTCCTGATAGTTAGGCAGTTCTTTAATAGACAGCTTGATTCTTCCACGCTGATCTACATCCAAAACGACCACATCAACCTCTTCACCTTCGGTCAAATAGTCGCTGACATTCTCAACGCGCTCTTCAGCAATTTGAGAAATGTGCAGTAAGCCATCTTTACCCGGCAAAATGTTCACGAACGCACCGAAGTCTACAATCCGCTCAACCTTACCGTGGTAAATACGGCCAACTTCAGCTTCTGCGGTAATTTCCTGAATCCGGTTAACAGCTGCGTCTTTCGCAGCACTGTCTTCAGCGTAAATTCTAACACTGCCGTCATCATTGATATCCACTTCTGCACCGGTTTCTTCAACGATAGAACGAATAGTCGCACCGCCTTTACCAATGATGTCGCGGATCTTGTCTGGATGAACATTCAAAGTCACCATGGCAGGTGCATTGTCAGACAGCTCCTCTCGCGAAACGCTAATGACCTTATTCATTTCGTCAAGAATATGAATACGCGCTTCATGTGCTTGAGACATCGCCGCTTCCATAATCTCTTCGGTTATACCGTCGATCTTAATATCCATCTGCAATGCAGTTACACCTGCTGCTGTACCCGCTACTTTAAAGTCCATATCACCAAGGTGATCTTCGTCACCTAAGATGTCTGTTAATACCGCGTAACGGTTGCCTTCTTTAACAAGACCCATTGCTACACCAGCAATTGGAGCCTTCATAGGTACGCCGGCGTCCATAAGGGCTAACGATGTACCACATACACTGGCCATAGAACTGGATCCATTGGACTCAGTAATCTCAGAGACCACGCGGATGGTATAAGGGAAATCCTCAGCATTTGGCAGTGAGGCAGAAACACCTCTGCGCGCCAACTTACCGTGACCAATTTCACGACGCTTCGGGCCGCTCATAAAGCCAGCTTCACCAACACTGTACGGAGGGAAGTTGTAGTGCAGCATAAAGGTATCTTTATAAGAACCCTCTAGCGCATCAATCATCGCTGCGTCACGCAACGTACCCAGAGTAGCCACCACAAGCGCCTGTGTTTCGCCGCGAGTAAATAACGCCGATCCATGAGCTTTTGGTAAAACGCCAACTTCAACTTCAATGGGTCGCACAGTACGTAGGTCGCGGCCATCAATACGAGGCTCGCCATTAAGTACGCGCTGGCGTACTAAATCTTTCTCTACCTTGCCGAACATATCTGCAACGTCGTCACCTGCATAAGCGGCTTCGTCACCACCAGCAAGTTGCGCAACAATACCCTTCTTGATCTCGCTAACTTTCGCTTGGCGATCCATCTTATCGCCGATGCGATAGGCTTCGCCAAGATCCGCCTTGATTGAATCGCTAACCTTAGATAAAAGCACTTCGTCTTTTTCTTCCGCTTGCCAATCCCAAGACGGCTTACCAGCTTCTGTAGCAAACTCTGCGACAGCTGTAATAATGGTCTGCATTTCTTGGTGTGCGAATAACACTGCGCCAAGCATCTCGTCTTCAGATAATTCTTTCGCTTCAGACTCAACCATCAATACAGCGCCGTCAGTACCGGCAACAACCATATTCAACATAGATTCTTTAAGAACATCGTACCCTGGGTTCAGAATATAGTTACCGTCTATGAAACCCACTCGGGCAGCACCAATTGGTCCCTTAAAAGGAATCCCAGAAATAGCTAGCGCCGCGGACGTACCAATCAACGCAGCAATATCTGGATCTTGGTTTTTGTCTGTTGATACAACAGTACAAACCACCTGAACTTCGTTCATGAATCCTTTCGGAAACAACGGTCTGATGGGTCTATCAATCAGACGACAAGTCAGTGTTTCTTTCTCGCTAGGACGACCTTCGCGACGAAAAAAGCCGCCAGGAATTTTTCCTGCAGCATAAGTTTTTTCTTGATAATTTACAGTAAGCGGAAAAAAGTCCTGGCCTGGGCGAGCACTTCTAGCACCGACGACTGTGGTTAAAACCACGGTTTGACCAATGGTAACTACCACTGATCCGGTGGCTTGCTTAGCGACTTTATTGGTCTCCATAGAGACCGTTTGATCGCCAAACTGAAATTGTTTGGTAATTGGGTTCAAATTGATTCCTCCAATCGGAATTGCATATTTATAGCGTTTCTATTTTCATTCATGTTCTATGTATCTTTTCGATACCTTATCGACTCGCTTCTGAGCGAATTGCCCCGAAGCCAGCGAGCTCTATGACTATCGACGCAATTCAAGGCGCTTAATCAAATCACTGTAACGAGCTACATCTTTTCTCTTTAGGTAATCTAGAAGTTTTCTTCTCTGATTAACCATTCTGATCAGACCACGTCTGGAGTGGTGATCTTTCTTGTGATCTTTAAAGTGCCCTTGCAAGGTATTGATGTTATTTGTTAATAACGCAACCTGCACTTCTGGGGACCCAGTGTCACCATCTTCGAGTTGATATTCTTTTACAATATCTGCTTTTACTGCGGCAGTTAGTGCCATCTTTCTTCTCCTTCAATACGCGAAAAAAATTACCGTATGAACCGCGCATATTTACAGTACATACATTAAACATCCTTACAGACCTTCCTAGCTAAAGACCACTAATCTGCGTGGCGCTATCCGACCGTCTGCCAAGACTTCTCCAACGCCAAGAAAGACATCGTCTTTCTCAGCTATTTCCAATAATTGTACCCAACCTTCGGTGGGTGCTTTAGCCACCTGAACAGGTTGTCCTTGTAACAGGTAGTGAGCGGTATCACTGACCATCCGTACCCGAGGCCAATCTTGTACAGAACTACCAATTGGCTTTAACAAACTGTCTAGCGAATCATTATCTTCACAAGATTCCAACTGCTCAAAACTAATCGCTTCATGCTCTACATATGGGCCTGCTGCAAGGCGTCGTAAACCAATAACGTGAGCGCCGCAGCCTAGCGCATGACCCAGCTCTTCTGCAATGGTCCGAACGTAGGTACCTTTACTACAGTGTATTTCGAGTTCTAACTCATCGCCGTCGAATTTGACCAATTCATTGCTGAATACCGTGACTTTGCGGGCTTTCCGCTCTACTTCAATACCCTGCCTGGCCAACTTATAAAGCGGCTGACCTTGATGCTTAAGCGCAGAATACATCGATGGAATCTGTTCAATTTCGCCACGAAGCTTTGCCAGCGCGTTCTCAACTGCATCAGCAGTAACATGCGAGGCATCAGAACCACCTGTCACTTCGCCATCCGCGTCACCCGTCGCCGTGGTCACGCCTAGTTTAATTCGTGTCCAATACTTCTTGTCTGAATCTAAAAGAAACTGCGAAAACTTTGTCGCTTCGCCAAAGCAAAGCGGTAAAACCCCTGTCGCTAATGGATCTAGGCTTCCTGTATGGCCAACTTTTTGCGCGCCGAACAGTCTTTTCGCTCGTTGTACTACATCATTAGATGTAATGCCCGCTGGCTTATCTACTATGAGTACGCCATCTACTGGTCTACCGCGTCTACGCTTAGCCACTGCACTTTCTCACATTCAAATGCATACTATTCCGCCGCGTCGTCCGTTGTTCCCCGACTTTCGTCTTGAGAAACAGCTTTACCAATGAGCTTCTCAATGCGTGGCCCTCTCTCAACAAGCTCATCATAGTGAAAGCGTGTCCTCGGGGTAGTTCGCATGGTGTGTCGTTTTGCTAACTCTGAGCGAAAAAAACCTGCGGCTTTATTCAACACAGCGATAAGTTCGCTCTTGTCTTCGTCTGTTTCGGCCTGCAACGAGGAAACATAAATTTCCGCATAAGACAGATCTTTACTGACCTTGACGTCGTTAACACTGACAAATGACCCGACTCGCGGGTCGCGCACATCGCGCTGGAGTATTCGCGCAACTTCATCACGCACAAAATCCGCTACTCTTAAATCACGCGACATTTAGAAAGTTCTTCCCTTGTATAGGCAGTATTGCGATTTGCTCATGGTTAATCTCAAAGCTCTCGCGCAATTTCCTTGGTATCGAATACTTCGATCAAGTCGCCGGGGCGAACATCATTGTAATTGCGTACGCCAATACCACATTCGGTAGCGTTCCGAACTTCAGCAACGTCGTCTTTAAATCGTCTTAGCGATTCCAACTCACCTTCATAAATTACAACATTGTCACGCAACACACGTATTGGCTTATTACGGAAAACGGTACCTTCAGTCACCATGCAACCGGCAATTTGCCCATAACGTGGCGAGCGGAAAACGTCGCGCACTTCAGCAATGCCGACAATTTCTTCGCGTATTTCTGGCGATAACATACCTGACAGAGATTTCTTAACATCATCTATCAGTTCGTAAATAACACTGTAGTAACGTAACTCCATGCCAGATTTTTCAAGCAATACTTTCGCGGTTTTATCAGCACGAACATTGAAACCGATCACGGCTGCGCCATATGTGGCGGCCATAGTTGCGTCAGACTCGGAAATTCCGCCGACACCTGAACCCAATACTTGAACAGACACTTCGTCATTACCAAGATCGCCTAGAGACTGGATAATTGCCTCCAAGCTACCGCGAACATCGGCCTTAATAACAAGCTTCAAAATGCTCTTTTCGCCCTCTGCCATATTGGCGAACATATTTTCAAGCTTCGAGGCATGCTGCATTGCTTGCAGACGGTCCTGATTCTTATCACGGCGGAACTCTGCCAACTCACGTGCCGAACGCTCATCCGACACGACTGCAAAGTCATCTCCCGCGCCTGGCGTGCCATTAAGACCCAAAACCTCAACGGGCTGAGAAGGTCCAGCAATCTGAGTGGGCCGACCCGCATCGTCTAACATTGCGCGAACGCGACCATGAAATTCACCGGCAATTACAATATCGCCTTGTTTGAGTGAACCGTTTTGCACAAGTATCGTAGCAACTGGGCCGCGACCTCGATCCAAACGAGATTCAATTACCACACCCTGAGCAGGAGCATCTTCGATGGCCCCCAATTCAAGCAGTTCTGATTGCAGCACAATGGCTTCTAACAACGCATCTACGCCTTCGCCAGTCATCGCCGACACTTTACGGAATTGCGTCTCGCCGCCCCATTCTTCAGGAATGACATCTTTCGACGCAAGCTCATTCGTGACGCGGTCGGTATCTACCCCTTCCAAATCCATCTTGTTAATAGCGACAATAATTGGCACTTCTGCTGCTTTAGCATGTTGGATAGCTTCCACTGTCTGAGGCATCACGCCGTCATCAGCTGCAACTACCAACACCACGATATCTGTTACCTTGGCGCCACGTGCGCGCATTGAGGTAAATGCTGCGTGTCCTGGCGTATCAATAAAGGTGATTTGACCGTTTTCGGTACCTACGCTGTAGGCGCCAATATGCTGAGTAATGCCACCCGCTTCGCCAGTCGTTACCCGCGCATCGCGAATGCGATCTAGCAACGATGTCTTACCATGGTCGACATGGCCCATTACGGTCACAACCGGCGCGCGACTACTTACGTCGCCTTCGATAACAAATGACGCCACCAACTGTTCTTCAAGCACGTCTTCACTAACGATTTTGATTTTGTGGCCCATTTCTTCCACAACCAAAGTGGCCGTGTCTTGGTCAATAGGCTGATTGATGTTGGCCATAACGCCCATACCCATCAATGTCTTAATTACTTCACCGGCTTTAACCGCCATTCCTTGGGCTAAATCTCCCACGGAAATGACTTCACCAACTTCCACTTCACGCGAAATAAATTCTGTAGGCTTAAACTCGCCGCCTTGCTGATCTACATGAAGTCCAGTATTGCGTCGAGTAGGGCGTTTCTTGGAACGTCGCTCGGATTTTAAACTCAACTCTCGACGACGACCTTGGCCTTTATCACCGCCACCACCGCCTGCTGTAGCAGCTGGTCGCTCGCGGCCACGTGTGCGCTTACTACCGCGTTGGTCAGATTGTTCTTTCGCCTGGACGTCAGCTGCGGAAACCGGTGCTTTAGGTGCAGAAGTCGCGGCAGCTTTCTCTTGCTGTAGTTTTTCTTGAGTTTGGCGTTCTTGTTCTTTGCGAGATTCTTGATCGCGCTGGGCTTTTTCTTCAGCCTGACGGCGCTCTGATTCATCCTTACGATCTTGTTCCGCTTTGCGCGCTAACTCTTCGGCTTCTTTTCGCGAAGATTCTTCTTCATGGATGCGCCGCGCTTCTACTTCACTTTGAGAAACATTGGCTGGTGCTTCAGCACCAGCTGCTTGGTCCGGATCATCCTGCGCCAGTTCACTACGTTTGACGTAGGTTCGCTTACGGCGAACTTCAACGGTTACGTCTCTACCAGCCCGACCTTGACCAGACTTCAGCGTGCCGGTGCTTTTTCTTTTCAGAGTAATTTTTTCAGCAGGCTTCTCAGTCTCGCCATGGCCTCTCTTTAAGAAACCTAACAACACTTGCTTCTGCTCTTCACTAACAACATCGCCTTCAGCCTGATGCGATAAGCCGGCTTCTTGCATTTGCTTAAGCAAACGCTCTACCGGAGCACCAACTGTATCTGCTAGTTGTTTTACTGTTACTTCAGCCATCAATCACTCCTGCCGCTCCGCCAAAAGGTCAGAGCTGCGCTTCCTTAATCCATTGTCGTATCTGCCGCAGCGCTGTCTGTAGCTGCCTCATTTTCTTCCGCAAACCAGGGCTCTCGTGCTTTTAGAATTAGCTTAGCTGCTTCTTCTTCGCCCAGTTCCGGCTCAATATCTAATAGCTCTGGCACTGCAAGCTCGGCAAGGTCTTCCATACAGACCACCTCATTACCGGCTAGCTTAAATGCAAGCTCTCGAGTCATGCCTTCCATTGTCAGCAGATCTTCCGCTGGAGCGCCGTCGCCTAGCGCTTCTTCGCTGGCAATCGCCTTGGTCAATAGCGCATCCTTTGCTCTGTTACGCAATTCGCCGACAATTTCTTCATCGAACCCGTCAATGGCAACAATCTCTTCGATTGGTACGTAAGCAATTTCTTCTAAGGTAGTGAACCCTTCCTCAACCAAAACGCCAGCGACGTCTTCGTCTACGGACAAAGCATCCATAAATTCGGTAACGAACTTAGTCGTTTCTTCTTCTTGCTTTTGCGAAGCTTCACCTTCAGTCATGATGTTCAATGACCAACCACACAGGTCACTGGCAAGCCGGACGTTTTGTCCACCTCGTCCAATCGCCTGAGCTAGATTTTCTTCTGTTACCGCGATATCCATGCTGTGGGTTTCTTCGTCTAAGACGATGGAAGCCACTTCCGCAGGAGCCATCGCATTAATCGTAAGTTGCGCAGGGTTATCATCCCATAAAACAATATCAATACGCTCACCGGCCAATTCACCGGAGACCGCTTGAACACGAGAGCCGCGCATACCAACGCATGCACCAACAGGATCGATACGACCATCGTTGGTACGTACTGCAATTTTGGCTCTGGAGCCCGGATCTCTTGCCGCACCGCGAATTTGAATCACGTCCTCTGCAATTTCAGGCACTTCCACTTTGAATAACTCAATAAGCATGGAAGGCACTGTGCGCGACAAAATCAATTGTGGACCGCGATTTTCTGGACGAATCTCAACCAACATCGCGCGAATACGATCACCCACTCTAAATACTTCACGAGGAATGAGGTGCTCACGGGTCAAAATCCCTTCAGCGTTGCCACCTAGGTCGATGATCACGTTGTCGCGACCCATCTTCTTAACGGTTCCGCTAACTAACTCATTTAGGCGAGTTTCATAAGCTTCAATAATTTGCGCGCGTTCCGCTTCGCGAACCTTCTGCACGATTACTTGCTTCGCCGTTTGCGCTGCAATACGTCCAAAACCGACTGATTCGACCTGCTCTTCCATTACATCGCCTAGAGCAATACTAGGATCCTTAACAAGAGCTTGCTCGATATCAATCTGAGCATCTGGATTGGCTTCTTGTTCAGGGTCACTGACGATCACCTCAAAATCTACGACCTCCCATGTGCGGAAGGTTTCGTATTCACCGCTTTCGCGGTCAATGACCACGCGAAATTCGGCAAATTCGCCATAACGTTTTTTCGTAGCCATAGCCAATGCTGACTCAATAGCTTCAAACAAAACTTCTTTGGGAACCCCTTTCTCATGGGAGACGGATTCAACCACCAAGAGTATTTCTTTACTCATGCTTCGTCCTTACCTCAACCAAAATTCGGCACAATACGTGCCTTTTGAATATTTTCTAATGGCAGCAGATATTCTTCATCTGCATTCTGCAACACAACATTGCGGTCTTCTACGCCAGCCAAAAGGCCGATGATTTTTTTCCGCCCTTCAAAAGGAAAATTAAGCCGAACCTCTAACTGCTCACCAACACTTGCTAAATATTGTGCTTCTTTAAACAGCAATCGATCCATTCCAGGCGAAGATACTTCGAGGGTGTAAGCCATGGGCATAATCTCTTCAACATCAAGAAGATCACTTACGTGCCGGCTTACTTCTGCACACAGATCAACATTTATGCCGTCTTCACCGTCTATGTAGACTCGAAGTACACTGTGCTTCCCTTGACTGATGTATTCCACACCCCACACTGCGCAACCCAAGGATTCCACCGTTGGCGTGATCAACTCATCAATCTGCAATTCTTTGTTGTTCAACCGTATAACCCGTTCAATTCACGCATGGTTTGCAAACGCCGGTTGCGCTTGAACAAAAAAACCTGATCAAACGCGCACTTTTTCTACTGGCACAAAAAATGGGCCTATAGCCCATCTCAGTTGCGTGACTCTAACTTTAATTCCCGCACCGTGACCAGAACTGGCCGCCAAGTGCAATAAAGCTTGGGCATACTGCCTTCAACACATTCATCAGCGAAAGATTCACGCCATCTTTCGTCGACTTAGTTACCCCATTATTAGGTAACAAAAGGGCCGTCATAAAGGCCCTTTCCAATTGTGGTAGCGGGGGCAGGATTTGAACCCACGACCTTCGGGTTATGAGCCCGACGAGCTACCAGACTGCTCCACCCCGCAACAATTGGGAGCGGAATTATATGGAGCTACGCAGCAGTGCGCAAGCAAAAGTCTCTTATTTATCAAAAGGATTGCACTATTTTTGAGAATACGGCCGAATATACTGATAAGCGAAGATTCTCAGCAGCAATTAGCGCTAAAGGCAGCAAAGGAAAACAATCGGAAGTTGCCATACCGACATAAAGTAGGTTTCGCGCATTAGGCTTTGGGACTCGCGGCAGTTAGCATTTGGAGGGCACGATCCTGCAGGTGCTGTTTAGCGGCTTAACTGACTTTGTAAGTGTTTTAGTGATGGTGCCGAAGGCGAGACTCGAACTCGCACGGGCATAAGCCCACTACCCCCTCAAGGTAGCGTGTCTACCAATTTCACCACTCCGGCATATTCACTAAAACTTAACTAATAAACTGTTCCTAATTTGGTTTCGGGCCGCTTTGCTGTCAATAGCAGCATTAAAGTCCTGGGATATCTCCCGTAGGTTCTTCTACAACCGGTACCAACACAGTGCCAGGAACTGTAACTTCGCCCTCTAGCGCCTGGGGGATACCAAGAGAATTGGCCTCGACTGCACGCTCTTTCGCTGTATAAGCTAGGCCAAATGCGATGACGAAGAAAGCAATAGCTAGCCAGGTGGTGATCCGAGTCATTAAATCGCCGCCGCCCGAACTGCCCAATACTGTATTGGATGACCCACTACCAAAGGCAGCGCCGACATCCGCCCCTTTACCTTGTTGAATCAAAATCAGTACGATCAATGCAACCGCATCAATTACAAGTAGGGACAACAACACTGTTTCTAAAGTCGACATCTATCTTCTCTCTTTCTGAGTTGAATCCGTTAGAGATTCACTCTGTTAAATCGCATAGGGCTGTACATAGGGCTTGTGCAAATCCACTTACCCTAAGGAATTATATCGCTGCGACAACCGCCGCAAAACTGGATGCTTTGAGTGAGGCTCCGCCTACCAAAGCGCCGTCTATATCTTCTTGCGCAAACAATAACCCAGCATTTTCAGGGTTAACGCTACCGCCATAAATAATACGTACTAACTGCGCCACATCTTGATCAAACCCAACGAGCAAATTACGGATTGCAGCGTGCATCTGTCCAGCCTGATCTGGGGTTGCAGTTAACCCTGTACCAATGGCCCAAAGCGGCTCATATGCTATTGCGCCTTGCTGCAAACCAGTTACACCGCAAAGATCAATAACCGCTTTAAGCTGGTTACTGACCACGGCAAAAGCGTCACCTGCGTTCCGCTGCTCTAGGCTTTCGCCTACGCAAACAATGGGTCGCAAACCTGCAGCAACGGCTGAAGCAAACTTGCGCGCCACCAACTCGTTACTTTCGCCTTGATCCGTGCGACGTTCCGAGTGGCCTACTATAACCCAAGAACCACCAAGGTCTTTAACCATGGAGGCTGCTATCTCTCCTGTATGCGCACCCTGCAAGGCTGCGCCTATATCTTGTATCCCTACTTGTACAAATTCAGAGGTCCAACCTTGCACCGCGCTTAGATAAACTGCAGGCGGAAACAAAACCACGTCAGCGCCCAGATCAACACTTTGATCAAAGCTTTCCGCAAACTCATGGGCCATCGCTAAAGAGCCGTACATTTTCCAGTTAGCTGCAATCAAAAATCTGCGCATCCGAACCTCTTCAATCTCAACCTGCCTGTCGCGGCGCGCCATGTTATACGCAGTCCTGAGTTTTTCCAAGCACTGAGAACATTGAGAGTGCTAACCGTAGTCAGCTTCGAGAAACAATTTGCGCCGCGGTCTATTATTGTCGGAATTTCCATCTACGTAAAACAATGCCAACCTCTCGTTGCCTAGTGCTGTCTAGTGCGATCTAGTGCGGCCCAGTGCCGCCTAGCGCGGATCACTCCTGAACTTTGCGGAGGGTGCATGATCTAACGGCTGGCGGATGAATATTGCAGTCACAAACAACACCACTAATAAGCCGGCACAAATTTGGGCCGCATTAAACATGCTGCCGGTGAGGTCTAAAGCCACGCTGAATATGAGTGGCCCAATGGCGCTACCAAAAACAGTAAATGCAGTGTTTAAACCAGTGATCTCACCAAGGTGGGTCGCGCCGAATTGACGAATAAAAACCAAATTAGACAATGTTCCCCACAACCCGCTGCCCGCACCAAATCCCACCACAAGACACCAATAACCGGTATCGGTTTGCAAATTCATTAGGCCCACAGCACCAAATACAAAACTGACCAGCATCACCAGCAAAAATGGTTTCAGCCTCATATAGTCAGCTAACGTGCTGGCCGCCAAGTTAACTACCACTGTAATAACCGCCTGAGGTATGAAGTAGGCAAAGGCCTCGTCCCTACCCCTGCCAGCTTCAGCAAAAATTGCGACGATGTGAAATGTCACTGCAGTGCCAAAAAGCGCGTGCATAGATAGCGCCGACGAATAGAGCCAAAACACAGGGTTACGCTTAACTTGGGCTAAGCCTAAGTCTGAACGCTCATTTATACTTGTATTGAACGTCGAATCTGAGCTCGTGTTCGAATTAGGCGGGGTGGCAGCTAATTGTTCGACCTTGGGCTGCATACGGCCACCATCCACTTGCAGATCACAAACTTCTGGCCTGTCTCGTACCGCCAAAAATGCCAGCAATGCGAACCCTGGCCCTACCACTAAGGCCAGTAATAACAGCGAATCACGCCACCCAAAGTCATCTATAAGCAATGCCAACAACACTGGCGAAAGAGAAAAACCCAGAGAAATAAAAATCCCGCGAAAACCTAGTATCCGCCCTCTATTTCGCCTAAACCACAGCAGTAGCATATTGGTACTGACACTGGTCATAACACCTTGGCCACTAAAGCGGACGCCAAAATAGCCCAGCAAAATTAGTGGAAAAGTAATGATCGATAAATCGACCTCCACCCACTGTAAAACTTGTTCGGCAACCAGGTCGATACTACTGATAAACAGCAGTGCGCAACTTAAGCCCAGCGCTGATGCAGTTAGCATAATGCGCGCACCTAACTCATCGTATAAACGCCCAGCCTTGGTCAGAAATAGGGCGCTGGCAATAGTACCCAGCATATAGGCGAGTGAAAGCTCGGTACGTGATAGACCAAATGACGCAATGAAGGAATCGGCAAATACCGCCATGCCCATTGTCTGACCGGGCACGCTAAACAAAAACCCTAATGTCGAAATTAGCGCTATGACCCAACCATAAAAAATAGGTACGCGACCGGCTTTATAGGGCCAGTCACCCTGTAAGCGGCCCACATATTTGGAGAACATTATTAACCTCAAAAAAATCTGCCGCGGCATTCATGGCATTGTTTTTTGCTCTATGACTCGGAGCACTGGGTATCGGCGAATTCCGCCGAGGGGGGGGTAATGGCTGTTCAGCTCATCTGTTGCAACGCCGAAGTGACTGCCAGGCCTCGCCTCCAGCCCTATTCGCTAAACGACGTTATTTTTTGTCTGGCAACGCTATATCCAGCGCCTGTTGAACTAATTCTTGGGCAATGCGCTTCACCTCTACCTCACTGTCGCCTTCCACCATGACCCGCAACAACGGCTCGGTACCTGAAGCTCGAACTAACACTCGGCCGCGCCCTTCCAACACTTTACTTTGTTCGTTTATGGCGGCTTGCATCGGGTCGCTCTGTGCAACTAATCCTGGCGACGCTACTTCGACGTTGAGCAAGATTTGCGGCACCTTGTGCATGCCCGTAACCAACTCTTTAAGGCTTTGCTGATCACCAGCGCCACTTTTCATGGCAACAAGCACCTGCAAAGCTGCGACAATTGCGTCTCCCGTTGTGGTCAAATCCATAGTCAGTATATGACCTGAGGGTTCGCCACCAATCACCCACTTCTTCTTTTTCATCAATTCTAAAACATGACGATCGCCAACATTGGCCCGAAGAAATGGAATTGAAAGACCTTCTAAGGCCTTTTCTAAACCAAAGTTGCTCATCACCGTACCGACCACGCCACCCTTAAGCTTTTTATTCAGCTTGCGACTTTGGGCAATGCCAAAAATAATTTCATCGCCATCAACAATACTGCCTTCGTGGTCGACCATAACAAGTCGATCGCCATCACCATCAAAAGCAATACCAAGATCAGCGTTTTCAGCCACCACGCGCTGGCGCAAATTCTCTGGATGGGTAGAGCCGCAATTTTCATTGATATTAAACCCATCGGGATCAGCAAATATCAAAACAACGTCAGCGCCTAACTCCTCAAATACTTTAGCCGCAACACCATAGGTTGCACCATTGGCGCAATCTACAACGATTCGCATGCCGCGTAAGCTAAAGTCACTGCTCACACAGCTCTTGCAAAACTCTACATAACGCCCTGGTGCGTCCGTTATGCGCGAAGCTCGACCCAAGCTTTGTGAATCTTCACAGACCATAAAAGTGTCTAATGTTGCTTCGATTTCCTGCTCTACCGCATCACTCAACTTACTGCCGTGGCGATCAAAAAATTTGATGCCATTATCATAGTAGGGATTGTGCGAAGCGCTGATCACTATGCCCGCATCAGCACCCAAGGTGCGCGTTAAATAAGCGATAGCAGGAGTGGGCATCGGACCAAGCAAGCTGACATCAGCCCCGGCAGAAGCCAGCCCGGATTGAATAACCGACTCCAGCATGTATCCGGAGATACGCGTATCTTTGCCAACGAGTACGCGGGCTCGGCGATCCTGACCGGCAAAAACTTTACCCACAGCCCAGCTAAGACGTAAACAAAATTCCGGAGTAATGGGATATGTCCCTACTCGACCACGAATACCATCGGTGCCAAAATACTTCTGCCCCATCTGATTACTTTTCCTTTTTCTGCCCCGCCACTAAGAAGTCGAGGCCAAATATCAATTTCAATCGCCCGTCGAACTAGGCACTTTGATCATCCAGTAATGTTCTGAACTGATCGTTCAAGGTGCAGCAGCAGACTAAATTACAGCAACTAAAGACGACCAGACCTTGAGGCCATCTACGGTCTCTTTAACATCATGAGTTCGCACCAAATCGGCGCCATTTTGAACGGCTAAGACTGCGGCTGCAATACCGGCGGCCAAACGATCATCAACATCGTGTCCGGTTATCTGTCCAAGCATTGATTTGCGCGACATTCCCACTAAAATTGGGCACCCATCGATACGCAGCGCTTCAAGATGCGCCAACAGTAGCAAATTATGCTGGAGTGTTTTGCCAAAGCCAAAACCCGGGTCGATAAGCATCCGCTGAGCACCAATGCCGAGACTTAAACAGGCCTGGTAGCGGCGCTGCAGAAATTGCGCCACCTCGGCAACAACTTGATCATATTGGGGGTTCTTTTGCATGGTCTGCGGCAAACCCTGCATATGCATCAACGCGTAGGCCACGCCGGAATTTGCCACCGCAGCCATCACACCTACGTCTGATCCGGCGCTAATGTCGTTAATCATATGCGCACCAGCATCGATGGTGGCCCTGGCAGTTTCACCGTTGCGCGTGTCGACGGAAATAATGCAATCCAGCGTTTTAAGAGCCTTTACTACAGGAAGTACGCGACGAATTTCTTCGGCAACCGTAATGGCTTGCGCACCGGGGCGACTAGATTCTCCACCAACATCCAGCACGCGCGCGCCTGCATCGATCATACGCTGGGCATTAAGGAGAATTTTATCAAGGGGGATTGCGGTGTCATCATAGAGACTACCGCCATCAGAAAAAGAGTCTGGGGTGATATTCAGCACCCCCATGACTTGAGGGTGCTGTAAATCTAACTGTTTTTCCGCGCAGCTAAGGAGGCGCGTTGACGTCATCTTAGCTTTCTTCTGCAGGACCACCAATTGGAGACTGCGTGTCGCCGCGATCTGACTTACCAGACGATGGAGGCGTATCACTGGGGTGACGAGGTTTTGCCCCGGCCATGATGTCGTCTAGCTGGTCAGCTGACAGCGTTTCAAATTCCACCAATGACTCTGCCATGACATGTAGCTTATCCAGGTTTTCCGTCAACACCCTTTGCGCTTCACTGTAACAACCGTCAACAATAGATCTGACCTCTTCATCTATCGCACGAGCCGTATCCGGAGAATGGGTTTTGTTGTTCGCGCCTGCTGACATACCAAGGAACACCTCACCATCATCTTCGTCATACATCAAAGGTCCCATGCGATCTGAAAGACCCCACTTTGTAACCATGTTGCGTGCTAACGATGTCGCTCTTTGAATGTCGTTAGAAGCACCCGTTGTGACGTGCTCTATACCCAAGATCATCTCTTCCGCAATACGACCTCCAAAGAGGCTGGATATTTGCGAACAAATACCTTGGCGACTGAGGCTGTAGCGATCTTCTACCGGCAGAAACATAGTCACACCCAAGGCCCGACCACGAGGAATAATAGACACCTTGTAAACAGGATCGTGCTCAGGCAGCAGTCGTCCAACAATTACATGACCTGCTTCATGGTAAGCGGTGTTACGCTTTTCGCGTTCAGACATAACCATAGACTTGCGCTCTGCGCCCATCATGATTTTATCTTTGGCTTTATCGAACTCTTCCATGGCAACCAAGCGCTTGCCTGCCCTTGCGGCAAATAACGCTGCCTCATTAACCAAATTGGCAATATCAGCACCGGAGAATCCAGGCGTTCCGCGCGCAATGATGCTTGCATCTACGTCGTCTGCGACAGGTACTTTACGCATGTGTACTTTGGTTATTTGCTCGCGACCACGAATATCCGGCAAGCCGACAACGACCTGGCGGTCAAAACGACCAGGACGTAACAACGCTGGGTCAAGTACGTCGGGGCGATTGGTCGCAGCAACAACAATAACGCCGTCATTACCCTCGAACCCGTCCATTTCAACTAATAGCTGGTTCAACGTTTGTTCGCGCTCATCGTTTCCGCCGCCTATGCCAGCACCGCGATGCCTGCCTACGGCGTCAATCTCATCGATAAAGATGATACAAGGCGCCTGCTTCTTAGCTTGTTCGAACATGTCACGAACACGGGATGCGCCCACGCCGACAAACATTTCAACGAAATCCGACCCTGAGATGGAGAAGAATGGCACTTTCGCTTCTCCCGCAATGGCTTTTGCAAGTAAGGTTTTACCGGTACCCGGTTGGCCCACCATCAAAACACCGCGAGGAATGTGTCCACCTAAGCGCTGGAACTTGCCCGGATCGCGGAGGAATTCCACTAGTTCTTGAACGTCTTCTTTCGCTTCATCTACACCGGCAACATCAGCAAAAGTTGTCTTAATCTGATCTTCAGACAGTAGCTTGGCTTTACTTCGACCGAACGACATTGGCCCGCCACGTCCACCAGCGCCGCCTTGCATCTGGCGCATAAAAAACATCGCTACAGCCAAGATAATCAGAATTGGGAAGCTGGCAATCAGTAGTTGGGTCCAAAAACCCTGCGTCTCTTCCGGCGCCACATTGAAGTCCACCCCACCGTCACGCAGACGATCGGTCAAAACCAAGTCGCTGGATAAACGAGTAACGGTAACCTTATTGCCCGAGGTGTCCTCGGCATAAATTTTGTCACCTTGAATAGTGGCACTACTTATTTGGCCCTGCTCAACGTCCTGCAGAAAATCCGAGTAACTGAGTTCTGGCGTTTGTGGCGCTACATCAAATTTATTAAATACCGTCAGCAAAACAGCCAAGATGATCAGCCAAA
>CAJJAQ010000087.1 GCA_905182095.1 uncultured Pseudomonadales bacterium
CTGGCGATACCATTGAAGTGCACTACGTACATTCAACCGCGCAAGTTAAACCTGGTGCGACTCTTGGCGCATGTTTGAGTGATGCCATCGGTAACCCACAATTGCGTGTAGTGGCCCAAGTATTTGTCTTAGTGAACGATGTAAGTGCTGCGGACTTTACTCAACTTACCCAAGTGGGCGAGTTAAACGGCTACCACCAAGCAGTAAATATCCCGAGGGACACCGGTACTGCCGTTGAGTATTTGGGTTCAACGACGGGCCCTGGATACAATGAAGCGGGTTCGCCCTTTCAAGTGTCTTGGAGCGTGCGGCCTCAAGTGGGAAAAGTATCTATTCGCAGCGTAGGTAAGTGGCTTGAAGGCAATGCTTTTGATGAAGACCACGCACATGGCGTGCGCAATCTTGTGATAAACCCAGAGCTCTTGTCGGAAATTCGCTAGTAGGGAAGATCCACACAACCCTCATGGAAAGCCCAGTTATTCCTTTGCAATAGACTGGGCGTTGTCATGCTCTTTATCTTTTTTCTCCAGCCGATCTTTAAGTCCCTGTAAAATCTCTTCGTGTCTTGATCGAGGCAGGTTGTAACGGCTGTAGATCAGCAAAGAAAAGACTGCGGCTAGACCCATTATGGGTCCAGCTGTAAGCCCCATTCGAAAAAGTACATCTGCGTCTAACTCTCCAGGTACTGCCTTAAAGGGTAGGCGCACAAAATATTCCAGCATGATGCCAGCGAAGAGGTGGCCGAAGGAGTAAGACGCTTTGGCAAAAAACGCTCTGGCTGAATAAAATAGGCCCTCCTCACGAACGCCCTTAGCCAGTTCATTGTCATCAACGATGTCGCCAATCATCGACAGAACCGCAACGGTGCCCAGCCCTAGAGAAAATGTGAACCCTGCGGCGTTTGCCAGCAAGTAGTACATGAGCTGTGGATCATGGTTTTCTGGCAGCAAACCCATTAAACGTAAATTGACGACAAGCTGTGCGAATAGGGCAGTGCCTGCCAGTGCGGTTAGCATGATTGGCTTGCGGTCGAATCGACGCATAAGAATGGGTGAAAGTAAGGCGCCCAGTGCTGCTGAGGGTGCAGCTATCAAGCCTAACCAAGCTATTTTTTCAGATGGTAATTGCCAAAAGTAGGTGTTGATGAACACGTTTAGTGTGTCGTAAATACCACTTGCGATCATAAAGAAGAAAAAGCCGAGCAAAATAATTCGATAGTTTGGATTCTTCAACGTGCTGAAAATTTGTGCGAAAAAATGCTTCAGCGTGAGTCGGTTTTCGGTTCTTTGGGCTGAAGTTAAGTTTGGTATGTGTCTAGAGGTTCCCGCAGCACAAGCCCAGATGGCAATTAGGATTACCGCGCAGGCGGTCATAATTAACGGGCCATAAGCTTCAGCTGCAAGCTGGGCTGGGACTACTGCGCCATCGCTGGCGCGTATACGTTCCCCTGCAAAGAACCCTGCCCAAGCTATGAACGCAAACGAAGCGCCGGATATATAAGCGATGGCTGTATTTGCACTGAACAGTTGCGAGCGCTGAAATTGGTTTTTTGACAACTCGCCGCCCAGGGCAAGGTGCGGGACACTGTATAAGGTCAAAAATGCCCTGCCCAGTATTGTCCAAGCAGCTAACCAAAGGAAGAGACCTAATTGGTTATCTTCTGCGGATGCGCCCTGCAAAAATTCCGGCGGATTGAAAACACACCAAAGGGCAATGACAAGGGGGATGGGAGCGACCCATAAAAAGGGGTGTCGCCGTCCTCGTGACGAGCGCCAACGGTCAGAAATGATGCCAACCAAGGGGTCTGTTATTGCATCGCCAATCATTGCCAGCATGATGGCCAAGCCGATTAGGGCATTATTGAGCTCCACCACTTGATTGTAGTAGATGGTGATAAACGTGTTGAACAGGCCGGTATATACCGCTTCGCCAGTGGCGCCAATGCCAAATGCCAGTTTTGTGCCTAGAGAAAGTTTGCCATCTACTGGCGTGTGTTGTGAATTTTTAATTGTCTCGCCCCTTGTTACTTCTAAATTGAAGAATAGCACTGTTAACTAAGCCTCAAAACTATTGCTATTTGACCAGGTCAGACGATCGCGGTACGGGACTGGTCTGTTGAGTAGCGCACTCTGGCTGGTTGCACTGATGGCTAACCTGTATGCTTTAAGCCTAATTAATGGAGTGCAGTCAGTGCCTAAAGCAAGTGATTTAAAGCGTGGCGATGTGGTGGATATTGGTGGCGTGCCACATAGCGTTAAAAATGTCGATGCCAAGAGTCCTTCTTCTAGGGGCGCATCAACCCTTTATAAGATCCGCTTCACCAATTTGCGTACGGGCCAGAAGCTAGACGAGAGCTTCAAAGGCGATAGCATGCTGGGACAAATCGATTGCATACGTACAGACGTTCAATATTCCTATATCGATGGCGACGAGCATGTCTTTATGAATACTGATGACTATAGTCAGTATATATTGAATACAAGCGCCATTGAGGATCAACTTGTGTTTATGGAAGTTGGTCAGCAGGATCTTATAGCGCTAATTGTTGAGGGTGAAATACTCAGTGTCAGCGTGCCTGTGACGGTGCTTTTGGATATTGTAGAAACAGCGCCAAGCATTAAAGGCGCTACCGCATCTGGGCGCACCAAGTCAGCCACGTTAACCACTGGGCTGGTGATTCAGGTGCCGGAATATATTGAGTCTGGTGAGCGGATTAAAGTGAATACAGAGTCTAGTAAGTTCGTCTCACGGGCTTAATGGGCGGGAAAGGGCATAAGAGAGCGGCTATATTTTGTCTTAGCCACTGAAGTTTCGGCGGCAAACCAACTACCCCAATTTGGAGTTCTCGCATGGGAATTGAAACAGGCGTCGCTTGGAGAGAGTTACGTGCGCACTTCGAGCACGTTGCAGAATTACAGCTCAGCCAAATGTTTGCAGATGATCCCCAGAGAGCTGAAGTTTTCTCTTTGGAAGAGCAGGGTCTGTTTCTAGACTATGCAAAAAACCGTATTACTCGCGAAAGCATAGATTTGCTTATCAAACTGGCTAATGAAGCCGAATTGCCCGCTGCCATAAGTGACATGTTCGCTGGTAAGAAAATCAATAAGACCGAAGGTCGAGCCGTTTTGCATACGGCTCTACGAGCTCCCAAATCATCTCGCATTGAGTTAGATGGCGTCGATGTGGTGTCGCAAGTTCACGCTGTGTTAGACAATATGGCAGAGTTTTCCGAAGCGGTGCGCTCAGGTCAATGGCTGGGCTTTACCGGCAAGCCTGTTCGCAATGTGATTAACATAGGCATTGGCGGATCTGACCTTGGCCCGTCTATGGCTTGTGAGGCGTTGCGCACCTACAGTCAACGCAACCTCAACATACAGTTTGTTTCCAATGTTGATGCTTCGGATTTTGCCGAGGCAGTGCAGGGTTTAAATGCTGATGAAACCCTGTTTATTGTGTGCTCAAAGACATTTACCACGGATGAGACCCTTACCAATGCGCGCACTGCTCGGGCCTGGTTGCTGGATCAGTTAGTTGATGGGGACGCCGTTGCCAAACACTTCGTTGCCGTGTCTACCAACACAGACGAAGTGCAGGCCTTTGGTATAGACCCGCAAAATATATTCGGCTTTTGGGACTGGGTAGGGGGTAGGTATTCCCTTTGTAGTTCTGTTGGGTTGGCGCTTATGGTGTCTGTTGGGTCAACTAATTTTCGTGCCATGCTGAGTGGTTTTCATGCAATGGACGAACACTTTAGAACGGCGCCGTTAGAGAAAAATATGCCGGTGCTGTTGGCCTTGCTGGGTATCTGGTACAACAATTTCTTTGCCGCTGAGACCCACGCAATTCTCCCATATGATCATTACCTGAAGCTTTTTCCTGCCTATTTCCAGCAGGGAGATATGGAGAGTAATGGCAAATATATAGATAAGAGCGGCGCGGCAGTAACTGTGCAGACGGGGCCTATCGTTTGGGGGCAGGCCGGTACCAATGGCCAACATGCGTTCTATCAACTGCTGCATCAGGGCACTAAATTAGTACCAGCCGACTTCATTGGCTTTGCGCAATCGCATAATCCTATTGCAGATCATCATGATAAATTGATGGCGAATTTTTTCGCGCAAACGCAAGCACTGGCATTTGGTAAGTCTAGTCAGGCTTTAGCTGATGAGGGGGTTGATGAGGCGCTTGTTCCGCATAAAACCTTTGTCGGTAATCGACCAACAAATACCCTAATGGCAGAAAAGTTGACGCCCTTCGTTTTAGGTCAGCTAATTGCTTTGTATGAACATAAAATTTTTACCCAAGGGGTGATTTGGAATGTCTTTTCGTTTGATCAATGGGGCGTAGAACTGGGTAAGAGCCTAGCTGTTGAAATTTTTCAACAGCTAGAGAGCGGCGATGCGAGCAAGGCTAAGGTTGACGCCTCAACTGCTCAGTTGATGGATCGCTATCTTAGTACGCGCAAAAGCCGCTAAACCATCTGATTATTGCGCGTGATGCCGCTGCTAAAACTGTCTTCTAAACTAGGCTTCTATATGGAACAACTTGTTGTAAATGATCCAGTTGTCGTCAATTTTTAGGAAAGATAATGTGTCTAAAAAGGTTTTACCAATATAGTCATCGCGAACGCGAGCGACTGCTGTTGCGCCGGCTACTTCAATGGACACTGTTTCCAGCCGTATAGGCAAGTTTTGGGCTTTCGCAGAGGGTTGCTGTGTGCCGACAAATTCTGCAAATGATTCGACATCTTGTTGAACAAGATTTTTGCCCATATAGCCAGTGATTTTGGCGGCTGGGTGAAAAACCGCGAGAGTTTTCTCTCTATCGGACTCGTACATAGCATCGAAGTACATTTGAATAGTTTGTTGTATGTTTTGCTCGTCGTTCATTGTTATGGCCTTCTTGTTTGGAATTATTAGATAAACAGGGTTTTTAGCTCCGACGCCTGACTATTTTTTTGTGCACACCGTTGGCCATTTGTCTTCGTCCCAGTCAAGTTTGTGAATGTTGAGGTAGGCTTTGTAGTCTTCACTGGGCTTTTTGGCGTGGTGGACTAACCAATCTTGACCATTTTCCGCCTAATGGTGGTTCTGCGCAGCCGAGTAATGCTGCCCATAAGCAAAGAGCGCGCGCCATGTTCTTCAGTGGCTGCAATTTAGATTCTGCTTTTACGCCTGTTTGAGCATGGGACATGTTGCTTACTATTCTATTTTCTAATGCGCGGATTCTAGCGAATCATGTTCTGAGTTTGTATCGGTTAGGTCACTACGGTCAGCTGGCCTTGTGCTCAGTTGCGAAATTAGTGGGTTGTGTCGTTTATATCTTGATATTGCTAGCACCTTTTGGTTTGCAGAACAAGGCTCCATGCCGAGCAAACTGTGTTCCTCTCTAGATGCGCCGTTTTGGTGCATCAACAAACGAGGAGAGACTTTATGAGTGCAGATAGAATTCTTACTGCCGTAGGCTTACTGGCCGCAGTCGTCGCAGTGTTTGTACCGTTGGAGTGGTGGGGGTTGATATTACTGGCAGTGGGGTTAGTCAGTGGATTTATGAGTCCTAGCGAAGATATGTTAACTAGAATTGGGTATACAGTGGCTGCAGTTGCGCTACCTACCCTAGCGAATAGTTTAGATGCAATACCAGTTGCTGGCGTGCATTTGAATGGCATTATCGATAATTTCGCAGTTGTTATAGGTGGAATCGTGATTGCCAATTTTGTTTTGGTTCTGTTTGCACGGTTGATGGACAGTGGTGACTAAAGTTGGTGAGCTAGCGACATAACAGTCG
>CAJJAQ010000088.1 GCA_905182095.1 uncultured Pseudomonadales bacterium
CTAATGCCGTCATCGCCCCACCGGAAAAGCTCATAAACAATACCGCAAGCAGGGGTTGGGCGAAAAAGTACAAGGCAACTGCGGCAGGCAGCGCCAGCATCAAACCTAAGCTGAGCCCCCAACTTAATGTTGCCTTGAATGATTCGCTGTCACCCCGGGCAACCATCGCCGATAGGTGCGGCAACATAACGGTGCCCAAGGCAACGGCCACAAGTCCCACGGGCAATTCCAACAGTCGATCCGCATAATATAACCAAGCAATACTGCCGCTGGTTAGCGTTGAGGCAAGAATCGTGTTCACCAAGGCATTAATTTGACCAACGGAAGCCGCCAGTACCGCAGGAATGAGCAAAACGCCGACACGGCGAACGCCCGGATGTTTGGCCGAAATTTGCGGGCGCACCAGCAAGCCCATACGGCTCAGTGTCGGCAATTGAATACCCAGCTGCACAATACCTGCCGCCATAACCCCCCAAGCCACCATGACAACTGGCTGCACATCAAACCAACCCGTAAGGGCCAACATCGCCGCGATCATTAAGCAAAGGTTCAACATAACCGGGGTGAACGCTGGCAACGCAAATCGATTGTGGGCATTCAACAATGAACCGGCAAAGGCGGTTAAGGAAATAAATCCCAGGTAAGGGAAAGTAATACGCACCAGTTCTGTGGTGGCTGCAAACTGTTCCGGCTGATCGATGAAACCCGGCGCAAACAAAGCTGTCAGTCCCGACGCAAAAACCACCCCTAAAGCTACAAACCCGATAAGGACAACGCCAAATAGCCCGGAAAGCCCGGCCAAAAAGTAACTTAACTCTTTATGACCTTTGGCTTTGTATTGCATCAACACCGGAACAAAAGCTTGGCTAAAGGCACCTTCGGCGAATAACCGGCGAAAAAAATTGGGAATACGAAAAGCGACGAAAAACATATCCGCCACAGCCGACGCGCCGAATAGATATGACAGCACAATATCGCGTAAAAGCCCGCTAATGCGGGACAGCAGCGTCATACCAGCCACCACACCACCCTGTCGCGTGAGGTTCTGAGATTGGCGACCACTGCTATCTTTAACGTCAGAATTTATAGATTTCTCAGGTTCTGACGGAATGTTTGTTGACATCTACTCCCTCGAGCGGCATATTCCCCGCCTCAAATTTTTTGTCTCTTCTAGGAGAATTCCTTGGCTAACAGTCCTCAGGCGCGCAAGCGCGCAAGACAATCAGAAAAGCGTCGCTCGCAAAATGCAAGTCATCGCTCAATGGTTAGAACCTACATCAAAAAAGTACTTGGTGCTGTTGAAGCAAAAGATGCTCCAACTGCCGGTGCTGCCCTCGTTACTGCTTTGCCGATTATCGACAAAATGGTGACCAAAGGCATAATGCATAAAAATCAGGCTGCTCGACACAAGTCACGCCTAACAAAGAAGGTCAAGGCACTAGCTGAAGCTAGCTAAGTTGACCTTTAATATGGCCTAACGTTAGCGTTAGGTCATATTTGCTACCTATTTTGCTATCTAATTTGTTACCTACCCCCTCCGACACTCTGCATAAGGCCAGCAGGCTTACGTAGACGGTGATAACAGAGGCTTAGCTAGTGCACACCTAGGATTCTTCCAATAACACTAAGTTATCCCTGTGAAGCACCTCAGGCTCGACTACGTGCTCAATCACTTGAGCGAACGCATCACTACTCAGACCCTTAATCTTATCTATTTCTGCACTGGCATAATTTGACAGCCCTTGGGCAATTAAACTGCCGTCCTCTGCAATACAGCGCACCACATCACCGCGCAGAAAATCTCCTTGAACTTGCAAGATCCCAGCCGCCAGCAAACTTACACCGCGATCACGCAGGGCAGAGACAGCTCCTGCATCTACACGTAACGTGCCTTTCGCGCGCAAATGTCCGGCTATCCAGCGCTTACGCGCATTCAACGGGCTTATTTCAGCAGTCAACAAGGTCCCTATATCTTCACCAGCCAGAACTCGAGTCAACACTTGCGCCGCATGACCAGAGGCAATGACTGTATTGGCGCCAGAGCGCGCTGCTAAGCGCCCCGCGCGAATTTTTGTCACCATACCCCCACGTCCAAGAGCACCAGCGCCCTCGCCTGGCATAGCGTCTAAACTCGGGTCAGTGGCCACCGCCGTCGCAATGCGTTTTGCGACGGGGTTTTGTCGCGGATCCGCATCCAGCAAACCTTCTACATCGGTGAGAATAACGAGCAAATCTGCTTCAAGTAAATTTGCTACCAAAGCGGCCAAGGTATCATTATCACCAAAGCGAATTTCGTCCGTAGCGACCGTGTCGTTTTCGTTGATAACCGGCACAACGCCCATTGACACTAAAGTATTTAGGGTGCCTCGAGCGTTCAAGTAACGTTGCCGATCGGCCAAATCATCGTGGGTTAACATAACAATGGCTGTACCGCAGGAGAATTTGCTCAGCGCATCTTCATAGGCTTGCACTAAGCCCATTTGCCCCACTGCCGCTGCCGCTTGGAGTTGATGTATCAACGTTGGTCGATGCGACCAGCCCAAGCGCTTACAGCCTTCTGCAACTGCTCCTGACGAGACCAATATGACTTCTTTACCGGCGGCCACAAGAGCACTGATTTGCGCGCAGTAGGAATTAATTTTCTCGTGCTCAATACCGGCAGCCTGACTAGTCAGCAGCGAACTGCCTATCTTCACGACAATCCGTTTGGAGTCATCGAGCGCCGCACGACGAGGATCTAGATGAGCATTATTCTCGGACATATATGACCTCTGTCGCCTCTCCATCTTCATCATCCGCATCCCAATCATCCAACACATCGTCCGCGTCTTCCTCCGCCTCGCCAGAGCGACGCGCACGCATACGTTCAGAATGAGCCCAGACATCAGCGGTTATTCTCGCCTCTAACTCGAGCAAGAATTCAGCATGATTCTCATCTTCCCGAGACAACAAATACTCTTCGGTCAAAAAGGCCATTAGGTCCCTAACAAGAGTCTCTAGACCAATATCGCCCAATGCAGATATCGCATATAGCGGTCTATCTGGAAACATTTCAGCAAAATCTTCAAGCATTTGATCTAACTCAGCTTGCTCCAACTGATCGACTTTAGACAACGCCAGCCAAATAGGCCGTTCGGTCAACGATTCACTATACTCAGCCAGTTCGGATTCTATCGCTAAAGCGTTATCTATCGGATCGCCGCCTTCTTCAGGTGCCACATCGACCAAATGTAATAGCACTCGGGTACGTGATAAATGCCTTAGAAACTGAGCGCCTAATCCAGCACCCTCGGCAGCGCCGACGATCAGCCCGGGAATATCAGCCATGACAAAACTTGCATCCGCTGCAACGCGAACAACGCCCAAACTAGGCGCTAAAGTGGTAAAGGGATAGTCGGCGACTTTGGGGTTGGCTGCAGAAACTTGTCCTATCAAAGTGGATTTGCCAGCATTTGGCAGCCCTAACAACCCCACATCTGCCATAAGTTTCAATTGCAGGCGCAGTTTACGAATATCACCCAAATGACCTGGTGTAGTTTTTCTTGGTGCGCGGTTGGTACTGGATTTAAATGCTGCGTTACCTAAACCCCGGCCGCCGCCATTGGCAACCAGCAAAGTTTGTCCATGGGCACTTAAGTCGCCTACAACTTCTTGGGTTTCTTCATCAACAACCGTCGTGCCCACGGGCACCTTCACGTGCGTGGCTTCACCAGCGGCACCTGTCTTATTGCGACTGGCACCACCATGCCCGTTGCGCGCTTGGTAGGATGGCTGATAACGAAAATCGATCAGCGTGTTTAAGGCTTCTTCAGCAACCAAAATGACATCGCCGCCATCGCCGCCGTTGCCACCGTCTGGGCCACCACGCTCGATATATTTTTCGCGACGAAAACTCAGAGTGCCATTGCCACCTTTGCCACCCTGAACACGGATTGTTGCTTCATCAATGAACTGCATATTACCCCCTGGGTAAAACAAAAAACCCCGCATTAGCGGGGTTTAGTATTATCGAACTGTGGTCGTGGTTAAACCAATTTTCGCCTTAGTTGACCAAGCCGAAACTGGCACACCACGCTCAGCTCTATGCCAGTAGAGCATTTGACCTATTAAAGTCTAATCTACTGAGCTGGCGAAACGATATTCACAGTTTTTCTGCGTAGAGGTCCTTTGATCGTAAACTCTACGTGGCCATCGGCCTTCGCAAACAAGGTGTGGTCGCGACCACAACCAACATTCGCTCCTGGGTGGAACTTAGTTCCACGCTGACGAACAATAATATTGCCTGCAATAACTGCTTGGCCGCCGAATTTCTTCACGCCCAATCTTTTCGACTCTGAATCGCGACCGTTTCTAGTACTGCCGCCTGCTTTTTTATG
>CAJJAQ010000089.1 GCA_905182095.1 uncultured Pseudomonadales bacterium
AGGCGGACACAACAACTACTTTACAAATCTAAACAACGTGCTACGCCAAAATGGTGAAGGACGTCCGACAATGATCATCGATCTAGATGCGTTAGATCATAATGTTCGAGAAGTCAGCCGCGCACTGGGCGGGCGAGATTTGCGCATTGTTGCTAAGTCTGTTCCTAGTACCTCTCTCATTGATTACGTTAGTAATTTATCCGGTTCAAATAAATTGATGGCGTTCCATGAACCTTTTCTTGGCGCAATGGGTAACCAACAATCGGACATTTTATTTGGCAAGCCTATGCCGGTGGCAGCAGCAGCAAGGTTTTATGATCGACCAGCGCTAAAACGCTTTGATCCAACCACTCAATTGCAGTGGCTGATTGATACCCCCGAACGATTGGCCCAATACGCTGCATTGGCGCAAACAAAAAACCTCCCCATGCGCATTAACATTGAATTAGATGTAGGTCTGCATCGCGGTGGGGTTCATGACCCGGCCGTACTTCAGCAGATGCTCAAAACCATAGAGCGAACCCCACAGCTTACGTTTAACGGGCTTATGGGCTACGACCCCCATGTGGTGAAAATGCCCGAGCTGATAGTTGGGCAGCAAGAAGAGTTTCAACAGGTTCAGCAGCGCTATCAAAAAATGTTAGATGTTGCACTTGCTAGCGGAACCAATTCGAAAAATACAAATGACCTCACACTCAATGCAGCTGGAAGTCCCACTTATACTTTATGGGGGGGCGTAGAAGGTATTGCCAATGAGCTTTCCATTGGTTCCGGTTTCGTTAAGCCGCTAGATTTTGATCTGCCGTCTTTAGCGAATCACCGACCCGCATTATTTATTGCAACACCTGTTCTCAAGTCTTCTGCTGGTACATGGACCGCAGGCGCTGACTGGGTTGGCGAGGCGCAAAGTCTTTGGGATCCGAATAGAGCGCGAACAATTTTTATTTATGGTGGTTACTGGCAGGCCAAGCCTGTGTCTCCAGAGGGGCTTGTATCCAACCCCTTGTTTGGCAGAAGCAGCAATCAAGAAATGCTTAATGCATCTGATGCAGTGGACGTGAATGTAGACGATTATGTCTTTTATCGCCCCACGCAGAGCGAGTTTGTGATGCTGCAATTTGGCGAAATTTTGGCTGTGCGCAAAGGTCAGATTGAACACCGTTGGAAGCCTTTTACTTGGGCCTAGTGACAGATGGATGCGAGGAATATTGTAGCCTACAATATTGAGTCACCATTCTAATGAATAAATAAAGTGCACTTAAAGTATCTGCAATTGTCGCTCGTTGCGCGTTACTTGCATTATAAACTGGTGTAAATTCTGTCGGCATAATAAGATGTACTCTACATGCACCCTTTAGTGTGGACCTAATGCGGCTTACAAAACATTCTGATTATTCATTGCGCGTCTTAATGTATCTCGCATTAAAACCTGACCAAATACACACTATTTTGCATCTATCAGAAAAGTTTTCTGTTTCGCGTAATCATCTTATGAAAGTGGTGAACAAGCTAAGCTCACTGGGTTATGTGGATTCTATTCGAGGCCGAGAGGGTGGCATTCGCTTAGCAAGACAGAGTACGGCAATTCGTATAGGCGATGTTGTAGAGGACATGGAGCAAACCCTAGAAATTGTCGATTGTAGTGCCGATGGAGGCTGCGTGTTACTCCCAGCCTGCAAGCTTAAGCACGCTTTAAGAGAAGCCACTCGCGCATTTATACGTTGTTTAAACGACTACACTCTTGCTGACTTAGTCGCCAATGATAAGCAGCTACTTAAGTTGGTTGGTTAGCTAAGTCCCAATTGGCCACTGGGAAATTCTAATACTCTATCTGTTTCTGCAAGTAATAAGGCTGGCTCCGCTAGGGAATCATTAGCTGGTTCTAGACGCGCAGACTTGTCTTATTCGCTCAGCCGGCACCGTCAGTTGCTCTATTAGGTAACTCTGTAGATCCATGGGGTATTGCATGCGCTCTAAGGCTTTTGCCATGCATTCAAGCCACTGGTCGCGCTCCTTAAGGGTCACGTTTAGATGTGCATGGGCATGGGGCAGGTTGATGGGACCATATTTATCTTTGTATCGACGTGGCCCACCCATCCATCCACTTAAAAATCGCGCCAATTTGTCGCGGCTTACGCTGTTGTCGCCAGGATGCCAGGAAAAAATGACCGGGTAGCTTTCTTGCATAATGTCATAAAAGTGATCCACCAGTTGCAGTATTCCGGCTGCGCAGCCAGCGGCCTTATAAGTGGTATCGGCATCGCCATATTGCATGATCTATTCTCGGGCTTTTGTGATCATGCGTTCTATACTAGGACGGCACAGACCGCAACGAAATTGCGTGCTTTGGTCGTACATTATTTCTTCCGCATCCTCACAACCCAGTTCAATTGATGAGGCGATATCGACTTTGTATAGGTCGCTACAAGTGCAAACGCAGTTGGGTTCCTTTGCGCGGCGTTCAAAATTCATCGGTAAAACTCCAAATAGAACTCGGCCTCGCCGGTTAGCTCAATATAGTGCTTTTGCTCGGGCACAATAATGCCTGCAACATCTACCGCTAGCGCGTAGCTTTGCGATGATTGTGTCAGGGTGATGTGATAGTACAAAGCGCCACTTAAAACGGTGAGCACCCCCCATGTGCCTGCCTTAGTACTATGGTCTTTTAGTAAGCCCCTAGGCACCGTTGCCTGAGTGAAATTGGGCGTGCGTTTGTAGGACGTTACGTTAGTTGGCAGCGTGGGCATTGCTAGGTTTTTTAGGGGTGTATCCATGTGTTTACCTAGAGATGCTTGCTGACACGCTCGACGATGTCTTTGGCGGGCTCCGCGAAGGGTACGAAATCGATAATTCGGCTGTACGGATCAACCACGTACACAACGGATGTGTAGTAAGTTGATAGCCAGACGTGGGGTTCTTTGGCACCTGATCTAAAAGCGTCTTGAAACGGTCTGCTGCAGACTGCAGCGCTGGGCGAGTGCCTGTTAGACCAACAAAACTCGAGTGGAAATGCTGCAAATAGGCGGCGACTTTTTCTACACTGTCGCGCTCAGGATCTACCGATATGAATACAGGCGTGATCCGCTTGCCGTGACCTGATTTATCCAGTGCGTTCATAACGTTGGACAACTTACTCATTTGAGCTGGGCAAACATCCCGGCAGCTAGTGAAGCCAAAAAAGACCAGCAAATTTTTGCCGGCCAAGTTTTTCTGAGTGACCCTGTCGCCATCTTGATCAGTCAGACTGAACGCAATTCGGTTGCCGCCCTCTTCGTGATGTAAAAGTACAAATGCAAAACTTGTCCCGACAATTGTCAGGGTGACCGCAAACAGAAGCAGTGATTTAGTCCAGGGTGATATGTGCATAAAGCCTCCGATATTGGCGGGCGCTAGCCAAACCAATATAAAAAAATAAACTGATCTTGGTGATTTCGAGTGCAATATAGATCGTGTGCAAAAAGCTGGGTTCAATATCTACGCCTTGCTGAATAAGAGATATGCGCTCGTCAAGTATGGGCAGTAACCCCCAATACTGGAGCAACATTACCGCCGCGATCACGCCGCCTAAGACCAGAGCAAAATCTTTTTTACGTGAAAGCATGGATATAACTAACGCTGCCAGCATGCCCAAATCGAACCATTTCATAACGCCAAAAGTAGCGCGTCCCACGTCTAATGCTTGAGCGAGATCCAGTGATGGCGCAAGAAATTTTGCCGGCGTGGCAATAAAACTGACACCAAAAATCATCCCTGAGGCAAACCACGCAATGCCAATAGTCCAAATCAGCGAGCGCAAGCGCTGTGAAATCCTGGCGGCTGGCTTGGTCGATGGTGATAAAGACGAATAGTCAAACATGCGTTTTCTCTGCAATTAGCTGGGCTAAAACCTAGCGCTTGAGACTGGCGTAGTAAGCCGCAAGGTCCGCAACATCTTTGTCGGACAGGCGCTTCACCATAGAAGTCATTAACGCGTCGTTGCGCCCCCCGTCGCGAAAGGCTGTGATTTGTTTCTTTAGATAAGTTTCTTTCTGGCCGCTAAGGTTCGGCCATTCATCGTTACTGCTGATACCGGCTTGGCCATGACAGGCCGCGCAGGCAGTTGCCTTAGTTTTGCCGGCTAATGGGTCGCCGGCATTAACTAGGCCTGTGGCACCAATAAGGAATGCGCAAGAAACAAGTAGTCTAATTTTCATGGAGTATCTCCCTTCTTAAGGTTGAGTGTTTGAATAGCGTTCGCTGAGTTAGCGGAAGGGCGTTTTGCGTCAGCGGCCATCCAATAGCCTAGGGCCATGAAAAGACCGCCGCCGATAATGTTTCCAAGAGGGTGTGACCGGTAAACAACTCTGCGCCAGCAAAAACCACTAAGGTAAGAGCGACGCCGAAACACACGCCCATAACCAATTTTTGTAAGGATGGGTCTATGGTCGCCGCGACAGAGAAGATCAAAATGATACCAAAACCTATATATGCACCCGCCATCAGCGCTCCGATGATAAACGCAATGGGCGAGCGCTTTAGCAGATTGGCTTTTTTGCGTCCTAGATTGGCGAAATGGTCAAGAGTATCTTGGTACATTAGTTGTCCGATTTTTAATTTCGAAAGTAGAAAAAGGAATGAATCTTCGTAAACATGCATTTAAAATACTTCTATTGTGTAGAGGTTGTCAATGAAGGTTGCAATCCACCCAATATCTATCCTTACCTTTCTGTTTTACTTTTAGATTCGGTTTTTTTCGCCAGCACTAAAATCAATTTTGTAGAGACCGTTTGGGTTGTTCTTAGGCAGCGATGGGACTTTTTGCGTTTTAGCGGATATGAGTTAAAACTAGGGAAATAAAAAGCCTCGGATTGAGCGCGTTAATTCCGACAATAGCCCAAAGCCCAAAGCCCAAAGCCCAAAGCCCTTCTATACCCACCAATTGCTGGCCTCATAATCTTAAAGGGTTAAGGCCTGTTAACGCGCTAAGGCTGCCAATCAAAATCTAAGTCCAGAGGATAGGACGGTCTTGGAATTCGCTTCCAGTCGTGGCGCGACAACACAGGCGATGTACGTCCCGGTGTATCCACCTCAATCATCATCTCTGGGTCAAAATATTTGTTATACACCGCCCGGTAGTTTGAGCGGCATTTTAAAACTAACGTGCGTATTGAGGCGACGTTAATGCCCATAGTTTCCAATAATTCTGGGTCGGGCCAAACAATGGGTCGACGGCTGGTGACTAATATCTGTATGCCTTCGAATCTGAGTAAACACATTGGGCCTGCATTCACGCGCATACCAGAAAGGGGGCCGGTGGAAATATAGAATTCTCCTGGATGCAGGTATTGCACCAGGACGTTGTCCACAACGTATGTAGATTCTGTTCCTTCCCAACCATCGCCATTGAACTTAGCTTGAATACTTGATCCAACTCCTGCGCTTGTTGCGGCAATCACTAACTCTGGATCAAAAAAACTGCCAATAACAACGCCAGTCGCCTTTGCTTGATGCAGTGCTTTGGTTAACCACAAGGTATTGCCGGGGCCACCAGCGCCTACGTTGTCGCCAAGGTCGGCCAGCAGCACTGGAGGGGATTTGTCATCGTGTCCCACTTCTACAGCTTTAGCGACCGCGTTTTCTAATGGCACCAAACCCCAAAGAAAACGCTCGCGCATTGACCACGCCATTTCGGCGATTCTTTTGCACAGTGTTGCTGCTGCTAGTTCGTTTTCACGCGCTGCAACCAAAACATGTAGGCCGTTCACTGAAGTGTCGCTGTAGGCAAATCCAGCGACGATAGATACATTCAAAATTTCTGCCCCCAGTTGGCTCTGCCCGTAATCGATCAGGTCTCCGTAGGGGCCATTGGCTGTAAGCAGGCTGACATTGGGCGGCACGATGGGTATGCGGATATTACTAACGGTAGGACACATGCCATTAAACATTTCATGCAAAATTGCCGCAGCTTCCTTGCCCCTGTCATATTGATCTGCGTGAGGATCTGTAAGGTAGGAAATAATCACATCGGCACTGTCTACCATACGTTGAGAGATGTTGGCGTGCAGATCAACTGTGCTGACAACGGGTACTCCCGCGCCGACGGCTAGCCGTACAGTTTCGTATAGTAGGCCGTCAGGGTCTTCTTCTTCGGGCGTGGTCATGGCGCCATGATTGAGGATGTAGACACCGTCGAGAGGTGTTTGAGCTTTTAGTTCGCGGCCAATTTTTTCGATTTCATGAATAATGAAATCATGCTCCGCCGGGCCGCCAGCTCCGCCGAGAACAAGCGCAATTGGAATGGCTTCCCAATCGCCCTCTATATCCATCTGGGCAAAGAAGCCTTGGCCTTCTTTGAGCAATTTTGGTGATGACGATCTGGCATCTTCGACAATTGCGTCACCGCGCAATACGCGGAACCTATTCCTCTCAACCACAGCCGCATAGCGGTTGCTCTCAAGAAACAGACCAACAATGGCAACCTTCCTAATCTTCATATCTACGCACCGAAAAAACTGCCTGGAGAAGTCAGTATAAGGGGTTTGTGTTTCAAGATAACGAAACAAAGAGGTTAAAACTTTTTACAAAGCTCGTCGTTGAATCCGCTGGAACATGGATGCGATTGTGAACAAACGCTAGCGATCAGAGTACGGGTGAAGCCGTAACAAAATTATGATCAAGAATTTTCGAAGAAGAGAGGAAATGCTGGCCTGAGGTGGAATTGTTTGCTGCCGTCAGCACCAAACCCTTGATGAGCTTCGGTATATCAACAGCTTACGCAATCTCAGTTCACTGCCAAAGGCAATAAACTGTCTACTGTTAAACCTTTTAAAGTTTCTCAAGTTTCTCAAGCTGGGAGGGGGGGACGCTATTATCCAACGACGCTTCGAGTTAGTGCCAAATTTTCTTACGACTTAAATGGCCGGCGATAAACAGTCCGAGAAAAACTATCGCCGCTAAAACCCAAAGTTTAGGTAGATTTGGAAAGTACTGCGAGGCAAGTGTCTCGCAGTACTCAATTATCGTGCTGTGGCGGCTTTAGGCTTCTTCCGACGACGACGTCGCAGCAACCCAAATTACTACACCGAATGCAATCTTGTTAACAAAGTCAGCAAGGTTGTACACAATGTTAAGAGCCGCAGCACCTTCAGGGCCAGCACTAGCACCAAGAACGTAGCCGATTGGGTAGATTGACCAACCTACGGTCACGATCCATCGCAATGCATTGAACGCAGTTTGGCTTGCAGCCGTACCTTGGCTCGCACTTATCTGACTGGCTTCACCTATAAATATTTCATAGACGATGTATAACCATCCCGCCATTCCTACTCCAAATGCAATCCAGTATGGCATCTCTTTAACTTCGCCAAGATAACCAAAAATCAACATCACTAGTGATGCGACCAACAGCTTCCAGAAAAGTGCTGCTCGGACGACAGCGATTGCTGCAAGAATCAAATAGAACTCAACGATTTGCAGAGGAACAGTTAACAGCCAGTCCACATACCGAAATACTGTAGGACTCGCTTTTGTATCAATCCAAACTCCTCGCATGTAGAAGTAATGAATCGCTGCAATACCGGTCACCATCGCGGCAACGGTTAGGGATGTTTTCCACTTGCCTACAGCGCGATCGCGTTCAACTGTGAAAAAGTAAGTTGCGGCAACCATGGCTGCGGATATAATCCAGAAACTGACGCCGACATAATCATTCGGGTTTAACATTCCTCTCTCCTCTTATTTTATTTATCAATCTCTCACGTTCCCGCCAACCATGATTCACTATTCTTTTTGGTGCCTAGCAGAACCCCAAGTTCATTGCGTAGGCCCTTAGTCATTCTCCTCATGTACGCAAGTTAATCTCAACACTCAAACTTATTGTCGAACTAAATCGACAGCGGGCATTTTTTCAATTCTTAGACGCAGTAACATCTAAGGATTGCTTAAACATAAGTTAAAATCAGAAGCATCGCAATGGCGCTTCGTGCTTAGTTTTTGTGCTTTTGAGGGGGTGAAAAGAAGCCTGTGGGATTGTAGAATTTTTACCAAATTGTAGAGTATTTATCACGGCCACTAACATGATGGGTTGATAGAATTACCACAGGCAAAAACTAACAATACTTAGAGCCAATCAGAAAATCTCATACGAGGGATGCTTTAATGTCTTCAATTTTGTCTACTCCAGCGAACCAGTTTTAGGAAATTCCTAAGCTGATCAGGGAGTTAAAAACTTTAAAGTATTTGAAATGGTGGCCTGAGGTGGAATCGAACCACCGACACGAGGATTTTCAATCCTCTGCTCTACCGACTGAGCTATCAGGCCATACTGCTTGCCTTACGTTGGCAGCGAGCGGCGTATTAAACCGATGTCGCGGCTTCCCGTCAACCGTCGTGAGCAGGTGTATAGCCTTCTACTTCATCTACGGCCTCATTTTTGAAGAATCTCCACATCTGATCGAGCAAATACTTGCGTGCTTCCGGGTCAATTAGGCTCAGGTGTTTTTCGTTGATTAGCATAGTTTGCAGGGCCTGCCACTCAAGCCAGGCTTTTGCGGACACTTCGGCAAATATTTTTTCGCCGTGTACGCCGGGAATGGGCTGTTTTTCTAAAGCGGGCAGTTCTTTTTGATATTTACTGCAATTTACCATTCTGCTCATGATGACATTTTGTCCTTGTCTGCCCTATTTGTTTTGGTTTGTTGCCAGCGGTGCCAGTAGTTTAACCGCTACCGCGGACAATCCTATGGCTTCATTGTTGTTTTCCAAATGCTCTGGAAACACCCAGCGAGTGGTCGTTTCTTCTACTCGCAGCTCGGGCTGGCTGTTTAGTGAGATGTAAATCGGCTCTACGTCTAGGTGGAAGTGGGTGAAAGTATGGCGAAAAATAGTTTCTGTGCGGTGATTTGCAGTGGCTGTACTTACACCTAACTCGGCCAAATATTCTTCTATAGTGGTCTCAGAGCTGCGCTCTGGTGGGTTCCATAGTCCGCCCCATAAGCCTGTTGCTGGCCTGCGCTCCATGAGTGTTGCGCCATTAGGTAGGCTCACGACAAAAAAGCGTGCGTGTCGCAAAGGCTTGGCTTTTTTCGCTTTCGGTGTGGGTAGCAGGTGTACTGTGTCTTTGGCATAGGCCACGCATTTTTTTTGCATGGGACAATTTGTACAGATTGGTTTTTTTCTCGTACACAAAGTGGCACCAAGATCCATGATGGCTTGGGTATAAGCCCCGGTGTTCGCCGCTGGTGTATGTGCTGTTGCGTGCTGCCACATTTGTGCGTTTATCTTGCTCTCGCCAGGGTAGCCTTCTATGCCATGAAATCTCGCCAGTACACGTTTTACGTTGCCATCCATAATTACGCCCTGCTGGCCCATAGAAATGGACCTGATCGCTCCTGCGGTGGAACGACCTATGCCTGGCAGAGCCTCTAGGTCTTCTTGTGTTGTGGGCATTTGACCGTTATGTCGTTGGACAATGAGCTGGGCAGATTTGTGCAGGTTGCGCCCGCGGGCGTAGTAACCCAGCCCGGTCCAGAGGTGTAATACCTCGTCTATATTGGCCTGGGCTAGGCTTTCTATATTGTCAAAGCGCTGGGTGAAGCGATTGAAGTAGTCGATCACTGTTGCAACTTGAGTCTGTTGCAACATGATTTCGGACACCCAGACGCGGTACGGGTTAATGTCGGCTTGCCAGGGCAAATCCTTGCGCCCATTTGTTGCGAACCAGTCGAGTAACTGCCGAGCAAACCAATCCATCAAAAACTAGTCCTTGTTACCTTCCGAATAGTTTCAGTAGCTGCTTGGCTGCTTCTTTGAACTGCTCGGGCACCTGTTCTTCTATTACTTCGTCAATTTTATCTTTTACTTTGTCTTGCTGTGAGTTTTTCAACACTTGGAGCAACAGCTTACCCACTGCACTGGTATCTGGTGTGCACGAAGGTTCTTCCAACTTGCCTTTACATTTGAATGGAATAGCCGCGTTCATTAACACTGGTGTTAGCTTAATTTGCTGGCCGGGCTTGGGGGTTTGAACAACCGCTTCACCGGTCAAAGATAGGTTGTCTTCCAGAAACTGGATGGATCCTGCAGCGCTTGCCCTAAGGTTATCTAGATCCAACGCTAAAGTATTGGCAGGCCCTATAATTGTCCATTCGGCCTGTAAGTTGTTGTACTGTAATTGGTCTGGCAACTCTTCAACGGGCTGATCTGCCGCAGCCAATTGATTGATCACTATTAGTGCCTGTTTTATTTGACTGACGTCAATGCTGCCTTGGCCGCCGTCTAATTTGGCCTCACCCATTACGCTTTTAGCCAGTGCTTGCTCTGTATTGCCAAGCATTTCAAAACTGCCTTCAACGCTGAGAGGTGCTTGCCAGTTGAGTTTGCTGTTGGTTAGGGCGAACAGTTTACGGCTGTCTATATCTGCGCCGCTGAAGGATATAGTCCACGGGATTGGGCTGGAATTTACGTCAATGGAGGACGTGGTTTGTAATGTGCCGCCAAAAAACTCAGCAAAGGATAACGACATTTTGCTTTTCCCTGCAATTTGGCTTAACGCCAATTTGCCATTCTTAAGTATGTATCCGCCGGCGTGGACTTCACTGAGTTCGCAGCTAAATTCTGCATCAAAGGCCAAAATATCTGCGACGGGAATCAGGTCGGTATCTACACTGGTAGCACTACTTTGCACTTTGTTGTCGGTGATCTCGCCGCTACAAAGGCCTGAAGCATATGTGCTTGTGAGCTGGGTTTGTGCAAAGCGTACACGCGCACTGTGCTTGTCGTCAGTTGGATCTAACTGGGTAAAAGTAACTTGGCCTTGAAGCGATAGCGTATCTTTGGATGCATTGGGTTCTGCTGCCACATAGGCTAAATCCATTGAGAACGGGCTGGCCTCGTTGGGGCGAAAGTCTTTGATCTCTAGGCGGTTTACGATCATTTGGCTGCCTTCAGACTCAATGCGCACGTCCTGTAGCACAAACTGATGAATCTGCCAGGTGTCTAGGGCAGAAAAAATATTGCCAAATTGCGCGCTGAGCTTGAGTTCTCCAACTTGGATTTTTTCAGCGCTATCGGTGGCGCTGATATTTGTCGCAGACAAGCCCAGTGTTGGCCATATATGCCATTGGATCTCGCCATTAACCTTAATCTGATAGTCGCTGGTCTCGCTGAGGTAAATTTCTAAATCTGCCTTGTAGCGCTCGCCATCTTTAAAATAAAAATATGCAGCAACAACGGCCAGCACAACGGTGACAATAATGAGTCTAAATAGTAGTTTCATCGCGTTCTCTAGTTTGCAGTTAATGATGTCGCTGTCATACGTGCAAATTGTTCAGGAAATTTCGTTCTAACCAAGTATTACAGAAACTGAATGGTTTAAGATGGCAATGTAGACCGACTGTAGATGTTTTGCGACAACTGAATAATTTTTGAGGACACAATGTCTGTAGATACTTTTGATCCAAGCCAGTTCAATGCTCAGGCCCAGCAGCAAGCTATAGCAGCAGACTTGCTGGCTGAGGCAGTTGAATTGGCAAATAGCGCCACTGAAGGGGATTTTCTGGTTGATCTCACTCAGGCACAAATCGATCGGTTTGCGCCGTTGTTGCAACATACAGGCTGGCAGGATGCGGCTGGTGAGTTAGATGATGCCGCTATTGTCAGTTTGATTCGCTTTTTCACTGTTGGCGAGATGCAGTACTCGGCTTGGAAAGCAGAGGCCAAATCTCCTGTAGTGGCGTTGGCGCGAGTACTGAAGAAGCGTAAAGCCATGCCCGCAGATTTAACGCCCTGGATCAAAGCCAATACCACGAACAAATTTTTACCTCATGGCGACCTAATGGATCTTCTTTAACCTTTCCTCCGAGGGCCGGCTTCTTATGGTCGCGCCTTTTCTGAAAAAATTGTAAAAAGTGCTTTTTTCGCCGCTTTCTTTGCATGCGCATACATAGATTTACCACAACCGGTGTAAACCAAGACTGTAATCTGTGGCAAAGCCCGTTAAACTGCCCGGCTTCAAAGCATAACCGCAGGTGAAAAAAGTGCGTCAGGCAAAAATAACTAGGGATACTAGCGAAACCCAAATCGTCTTAAGCCTAAATTTAGATGGAACAGGTGACAGTCATTTTGCTACCGGTTTACCGTTTTTTGATCACATGCTGACGCAAATTTCTCGGCATGGGATGATTGATATTCATATCGAGGCCACCGGTGATCTAGAAGTAGATGCTCACCATATGGTTGAGGATGTCGGCATTGTGCTAGGCCAGGCTCTGAATGAAGCAATTGGCGATAAGAGCGGTCTTACTCGCTATGGCCACGCCTATGTACCACTAGATGAGGCGTTATCTAGGGTCGTCGTCGATTTGTCTGGCCGTCCAGGCTTACATTACGGCGTTAAATATACTCGCGGTCGTGTGGGTGATTTTGATGTTGATCTGTTGCGGGAGTTTTTCCAAGGCATGGTTAACCACTCAATGATGACAGTGCACTTAGATAATCTTAAGGGCGAAAACGCTCATCACCAGGCAGAAACTTTGTTTAAAGCCTTTGGTCGTGCATTGCGCATGGCGGTGGCTCTGGATGGGCGTATGTCGGGTATTGTGCCCTCTACTAAAGGTAGCTTGTAGATCTATGCTGCTGATCCCTGCCATTGATTTAAAAGACGGCGCCTGTGTGCGCCTGCGTCAAGGCCGCATGGCTGAATCCACAGTGTTTTCTACAGATCCTGTTGCCATGGCCATTCATTGGCGCGAACAGGGCGGACGTAGATTACATATTGTCGACCTCGATGGTGCCTTTGCAGGTGAACCAAAAAATGCATCACTTATTGGTGCAATGGTTGCGGCAATGGGTGATGTGCCGGTCCAAGTAGGTGGTGGTATTCGTAGCGCTGAAATTATTGACGCCTACCTTGATGTGGGCGTAAGTGCGGTCATTGTTGGCACCAAGGCGATTGAGGATCCAGAATTTTTAGCCACTATGGCGCACAAGTATCCTGGCCAAGTTATTTTGGGTTTGGACGCTCGCGGCGGAGTTGCAGCTACCCAAGGTTGGGATAAAGACTCTGGCGTGCAGGCACTTGATTTAGCTCGTCAGGCAGGCCAGTTACCCATAGCCGGTATTGTTTATACAGATATCGATCGTGACGGCATGATGGAAGGCTTAAACGTCGCTGCAACTCTAGAAATCGCTCAGGCGGCCAATGCTCCAGTAATCGCCTCTGGCGGCGTGACCAATATGCAGGATTTGCGTGTGCTGAAAGAGGCTTTCGCTGACCAGCCTGAACTTTTGTTAGGTGCGATTACGGGTCGGGCAATTTATGAAGGCACTTTAGACGTGGCTCAAGGCCAAGAGTTTTTAGACCAAAAGTCTTAGCGCGAGTACTCGTCGGCTAAGGCAGAGGTACGCAAGTGACATTGGTCATTCGCCTCATCGCTCCTTTTTCTCCAACCTAGCTTAATTCTGTGTATTACTGGCGAACTGTGCCTTTAGTCTTTGGCCTATTGCATCGTCAGTAAATATGCAGCAGCAACCTCTAACGGATCCTCTTCATCAGCGCTGAAAATAACGTCTGGTTCAATGCCTGAGTTATGGAAAGAACGCCCACTTGGGGTGTAATAGTAGGCGGTGGTAATTTTTAGAGTTTGTGCGTCAGGCAACGGTGGCAACAATGATTGCACAGTACCTTTGCCAAAAGATGTGTTGCCCATTACTTTTGCTCTGCCTCTATCTTGTAATGCCCCGGCGACTATCTCGGATGCCGAAGCAGAGCCTTGGTTGATTAGTATCACCAGCGGTAGATTATTGGTTAGATCGCCGTCGTTGGCGAAATAGGAGACAGCCTTTGGGTCGTCTTTTAGGAAAGATGAGTGCTGTTGTGTAGAAACTACTAATCCTCCGTCGAGAAAGATTTCTGCCACGCTTACTGAGGATATTAATACTCCGCCAGGATTGTTGCGTAGATCAAGAATAAGACCGTTGAGCGGGGCATCTTCACCGAGCGCAGTTAGGCGTATTTGAAGATTTTTGCCGGCATTCTGGTCGAAGTTTGAGATGCG
>CAJJAQ010000090.1 GCA_905182095.1 uncultured Pseudomonadales bacterium
TCATGGAAATGGGTGGCCTTGTTGAAACCCAAGTCAATGATGCGTGTACTGCACTGGTCAATCATGACGTGGAACTTGCCGAGCAAGTGCGCGAGGTTGAATTTCGCCTCAATCAGTTTGAGGTAGATTTAGATGATCAGTGCGTGTCTATTATCGCCAAGCGCCAGCCAACCGCCGGTGATTTACGCACCGTTGTCAGCGTTATGAAGGTCATTACCGATTTAGAGCGCATTGGTGACGAAGCAGATCGCATTGCTAAGATGGCCATAGATTTATTGGATGCGGACATACTGGACGACCACTATAGCGGCTTCAAGGGCATCCATAGCGGCGTAGTCAAGATGCTCAAGCGTGCATTAGATGCCTTTGCCAGGTTAGATGTAGAGAACGCTCTGCGTGTCATTGAAGACGACCACGATATCGATATGGCTTACAAAAAATTAGTGCGCAATTGCATTAAGCAAATGGAAAGCAATCCTGACAAAGTCGAAGATTATGTCAGTCTTATATGGGCCTCCCGCGCCTTGGAGCGCATTGGTGATCACGCAAAGAATATCAGCGAATATGTTATCTATCAGGTCAAAGGCCAAGATGTTAGACACGCGAGTAGCATAGAGAGCTAGGAAAACCAAAATTCACCAGTAAATTTACTCCTACTTGTTGCTACTGGAATAGAACGCACGTAATATCCGCCTCCTTGAGTGCCCAGGTGATGGAATTGGTAGACATGCTAGATTTAGGTTCTAGTGCCTTGCGGCGTGAGAGTTCGAGTCTCTCTCTGGGTACCACTTATATATTTTAAATATTTTGAAGCCGTTGAATTTGCTCATGTTTTCCGAAACATGCACAAAGGCGGTAGACAAAATGTTAGACATTTTCCAACCTTAGTACAACTAAACCAAGCGTGGTGTGTACTACTTCTCTTTTACCTGCTTTCAAGCTCTGCAGACAGGAACAAGATTCAGTGAGGTTGAGAGAAATTCCTTCTCTTCGGACGTGTTCTCTTCGCCCTGAATTTGTACCTTGAGTTGATGGCGGGGTGAAAAATTCTCTGGGGTAATGACTGACACATTAGAGAAAACTTCGCGCATTCTATCAAAATAGTCCATCCCCGGCTCATGCATCATCCTGTTTGCAGCTCTCTCTGCATGGTCAATTGTGTGCTCGTGTAACACGGGCACTGGTAGTATTGCGACTCCACCCGGTCTGAGTATTAGCCTAAATTCTCTAAGTGCTTGTACATCTCCTCTGGGTACTCCAAAACGTGTGATGCGAAGACGGGGTCAAAGGAACCGTCGTTGAAGGGCATTTCCTGTACATCAAAGTTATAGTCAACGTCCTCTCTATGGAGATCGGCAGTGCTGTAGTTTCCGCACACACCCCTAAAAAACTTTCTTAGTGCATTTTCCGGTGCGACATGCAAAACATCGCAGGAACCGAAATCACTGGACGCATATAAATCTTTTAAGACCAAAAGTTGAAGCCTTGTACGTTCCAACTCCCCACACTTTGGACATTTTGCGTCCTTCCTCTGATTTTTGTCCATAAAGGGGCCAGAGTAACCGCAGATCGGGCAGTCGTAAGATACTCTTGTATGCTTGTGCAACGCCTTATAAATAGGCGCTCGTAAGCCTTTGAGTGCGTATTCCAGAGATTTGAACCTTCCCTTGTTGTACCTAAATTCCAAACCGTTTGCGCCTAACTAACATTATGTGCAAGCAAGCATGTCACAGATAACAAGATAACAAGATAACAAGATAGTAAGATAATAAGATAATAAGATAATAAGACAATAAGACAATAAGACAAGAAATCTTGACAGATCAGCCAAGATGAACTGATTCGATCTGTTTGCTTATTGTGTGTTCGTCCATTTTTATCGACTTAGCAAAGGCAAGAGACGCTGGGGGTACAGTGTTTGTGCCCGTTCTTTTTTCTCTTTTTTTACTCTCTTTTTTTCTGTCTTCTGTCTTCTTTCTTTTTACCCCTCGCTCACATCCCTTCATCTCTTTTTAGTTACTTTTGTTGTTTGTGGAACAGGCTGTGTCTAAAAAACCTATATGGAAAATACCGTTTTAGGCGCCTCCCCGCAGTTAATGCCGCAAGTATTTGACGATGCCTTGACCTCGCTCTTGGTAGCATTCTTCATTATTTCTAATCTTAATTCTAAACGGGAACGTCGATGTACCACCTCAGTGAAGCGTATGCCATGGCCACTTTTATCTGCTTGTTGTGTGGCTATTTAGGCGCACTAGTTTTTGCCGCCATCGTTGTGCCTAAACTGGCAACGAAATACCTTGATCAAAGCCTTCACGGTCCCTTATTAGTTCAACACTGGCGCGCAGTACATAAACTTGCGGTGATCGGTGGCTTGGCGTTCACAGCCGTTTCTGCGTTGGCGTCAAACAAGACTGCGTTACCCAATGCATATGCCTTAATGTTGGTGTCCTTGGCGGGGCTTATGAGCATTTCGTTTTACGTCAGCATGCAGACCCTACCCTCAGTGAGTGAGGCCTCAGGTGGGGGATTAAAATTCTCGAATATGATCCTCTTCTTTACCGGAATTTTGACTGGAATTGTATTAACCGCAGCACTGGTTTATGTGCTGCCCGGCCAATTTACCTTTTGGCCCACAGCTCAATAAGAAAATTTGTAATAAATTTGCATCAAAGGATCACAATTTGGTTAATTCTTCGGTAAGATGCACGCGTGTGCCCGGGTGGTGGAATTGGTAGACACAAGGGACTTAAAATCCCTCGGCTTAACGGCCGTCCCGGTTCAAGTCCGGGTCCGGGTACCAGCTTCATATTTTAAATACTCTAAAGTCTTTGAATTTGCTCATGTTTTCCAAAACATGCACAAAGGCGGTAGACAAAATGGTAGACACTTTCCAACCTAAGTACACCTACACTAAGCGTGGTGTGTATTACTTCTCAAAGTCTGTTCCCTCAGATTTAAGACATCATTATTTCAAAACTCGCATCATCCAAAGTCTAAGAACTAAATCTCCTTCTCAGGCACGATATGTCTCTCAGAAGCTGGTTTCTCGTTTGGATGACTACTGGATCAATCTAAGACTTAGGGAAGCAGAGATACCAGCTGCTCACCTACTTCGCAGCATTCCTAGTCAGAACATCAATTCACTACTCCCTACCATTGATGATGCGTTAGATCTTTATCTAAGAGTTAAAGGAGAACATAAAAAGAATACGTTCTTTACTCATAGCAAACGTACCGTTGGTTATCTTAAGAAGAGTTTGGGTTGCCGTCCTTTAGATCAATACTCAACCGCTGATGCTGCGACTTTTAGAGATTGGCTGCGTAAGAAGGGGTTAAGTTCAGCTTCTGTTCAACGGAACTTCTCTAGCCTCAAAGCCATGGTTACCTTTACGATTCAGGAGTTAGGTTTAGATTGTCGTAATGCTTTTGTTGGTGTTTATCTAGCCTCTGATGAACCGCTAACGAAGCGTCAGCCACTTAGTAAAAATCAAATTAGACATCTTCAACAAACCTGCTACCAGCTAGATGATGACCTTAGGTGGTTGATAGCTTTAATTAGTGACACAGGAATGCGTTTGGCTGAAGCAGCTGGATTAAAAATAGAAGATCTAAAATTAGACCATCAACTTCCTCACATAAAGCTAGCACCCTACCCTCATAGAACTCTTAAAACTAAATCCAGTGAAAGAGTTATTCCTTTAGTTGGCTCTTCTTTGTGGGCTGCAAAAAGAATAAAGGAGTCTTCCGTAAATGAATTTTGT
>CAJJAQ010000091.1 GCA_905182095.1 uncultured Pseudomonadales bacterium
TGCCATTTTCTTCCGACATAGTGTCTATATCCCATTACTCTTGCCCAGTACCGGAGCTAACAAACGCTTCCTTATACTTTGGCTTTCACATTCAACTCTCGTACTTTTTGCAGCTGTACCACAACACGAGACTATTCAATCCTGATTACATTGCTTGCTCAGGAAGCTTAATGCAAGCCCGCAAGCTTGCTGAAAATATCCTAATCTTTTGCTGATTCCGCGGCGTCTGTGCGACTTATTTGCACCTGATCCACCAGACCGTATTCTTTCGCAGCGTCTGGGCTCATCCAAAAATCTCTATCGGTATCTTTCGCTACTGTTGCAACGTCTTGACCCGTATGTTTTGCGATAATATTATTTAGCTGCTCGCGCATTAACAGTATCTCTTGAGCTTGAATTTCAATATCTGAAGCGACTCCGCGTGAGCCACCTGATGGTTGATGTAACATCATCCGAGAGTTTGGCAATGCATAGCGTTTGCCTGGCGCTCCAGCTGCCAACAAAAATGCACCCATGCTCGCCGCCTGGCCCACGCACAGCGTACTGACGTTAGGTTTAACGAACTGCATAGTGTCGTAAATAGACAGCCCAGCGGTTACCGAACCACCCGGAGAATTGATATAAAGATTAATGTCTTTATCTGGATTTTCTGATTCCAAAAACAACATCTGCGCAACCACTAAGTTGGCCATATAATCCTCAACTGGACCGACCAAGAAGATGATGCGATCTTTCAGCAATCTAGAATAGATGTCGTACGCGCGTTCGCCGCGAGCAGTTTGCTCCACGACCATAGGTACCATGCCCAAACCTTGCATTGGTTGCGTTAAACGATCTCGAATATCTGACATTTTTTTCTCCAATTTTGCCGGCCTAAACCGGCAAATACTGCGCTTATCTAAAAATCACTACTGCCTACTCGGCACCCTACTTTTCAGCTTCAGCTTCTTCGCTGGCTTCTTCAGGTACAGCAATAGCTGCTCCGCTGATCACGTCGGCGTAGTTAGAAATAACTTCTTCTACCGTCGCCTGTTCCATTATGAGGTCGACTACCTGATCTTCAAGTACAGCCATTTCAATATTGTTCATCTGCTCGGGATTACTTCGATACCATTCAATCACTTGATCAGGCTCGCCGTAAGGTGCAGCAATTTCTTGTAATCGAGCATCAATCTTTTGCGGATCAGCCACCATTGCGTTACTGGTCATGATTTCATTCACAACAAGTCCAACCTTGACACGCTTTTCAGCTTGATCTTGGAACAATGCATCGGGCAAATCTAGCTGCTGTGCCTGACCCGGAGGCATTTGGAATTGGCTCATCATCTGATCTTTAAGCACATGAATTTCGCGATGCACTACATCGTGAGGCAATGAGAAGTCATGGATCTCACTGAGACCATCCATAGCCTGCTGCTTAACCTGATTATTAATCGCAGAATCGAGCTCTCGAGTCATATTGGCTTTCACTTCTGTGCGAAACGCATCTTCAGTAGTTTCATCAATACCAAACTTTTTAAAGAACTCTTCATTCAATTCCGGTAGCTGGGTCTCTTTTACATCAATTACCTTCACGCTGAATTGAACCGTCTTACCCTGCATGTCTTCAGCTTGGTAGTCGTCTGGGAATACCGCATCAAACGTCGACTCCTCGCCAGCAGACAAACCAACGACACCTTTGTCGAAATCAGCAATCATTTGACCTTTGCCGATGGCGAAAGCCATGCCTTCACCACACGCAGATTCAACGCGCTCACCGTCTAAAGTGCCGGTAAAATCGACAGTAATTTGATCGCCATCGGCTGATGCGCGCTCAACTACTTCTTGACTGGCATTTTGCTCGCGTAACTTCGCGACCATATCGTCCAAATCAGTATCGGCTATTTCCGCAGACGGTCGTTTCACCGCAATCTTGTCGAAATTGGCAAGCTCAACTGATGGAAAAACTTCGAATGTCGCTGTGAATTCGAAATCTATACCCGGGTCCATTTTAATTACGTCTAGCTTAGGTGAGCCAGCTGGCGTCAAAGACTCTTGCTGTACGGCTTCTACAAAGCTGCTTTGCATGAGTTCACCCGCCACCTCGGCACGAATGGCGCTGCCATATCGCCGTCTGACTTCCTTTAATGGAACCTTGCCAGCTCTAAAGCCAGGAATTTTTACTTTACCGCGAGCGTCTTCTAATCTTGCTGCTATCTGGTCTTCGAACTGATCGCCGTCGATGGTTATAGTTAAGCGCCGTTCGAGACCAGTCATTGTTTCAATGGATACGTTCATTCTCTAATTCATTCGAGGTGGATACAAAAGAAATGGGCTAGCCAGCTGGTTTATAACCCACTGACTATTAAGTGCAAAATGGCGCACCCCCTACCAAAATTTGTTGTGCCTTACGCAACCGCGCAGGTCAAATCGCCGACCATCTTACACCACCAATCATGCAAATGTTTTAGAAATGTTCACCTTTCGTGCAAGGGCATGGACTACACCATGAAGTGTCCAATATTGGTCACAGTTTGCGCCTATAACACCTCTGAACCGGTCGCTGCTTGCCCGTCCAGGAGCCAATCTGATGCCCCCAGAATCCAACAAGAACCAACCCCAACGGAGCGTTCAAACTCAGTCGTCCATCATGCGCTGCATTTTTTCCGTTGCGCCTAAGAAATCCTGCATGAAATCATACATAACCGCCTTGCAAGACTGAGTTTTATTCATTAGTCCCACCCCCTGACCCACCCAATAAGTTGCCAATTGCCTCGCGCCGGGGTGACCACCCTCCGCCATCTTGGTGATTTTGCTCAACGCCGGTTCACTGATCAACGGTTGTAAGGGCATAGGTAATGGGTCTGGAGCATTTTCATCCTCCCAAGCATCTGTCCAAGGCGACCTCATTTGGCGAGAATATTTGCCAGTACGGCTGCGCGAGCGAACCGTGTCCCGTGAATTGGTAGACAACATTTTTTCTTTAATAACCGGTGAAGTGGAGGCTTCGGAGGTGGTTAGCCACATAGACCCAGTCCATGCGCCATGTGCCCCCATAGTCATAGCCGCTGCCATTTGCCTACCCAATACAATGCCGCCTGCGGCAAGCACTGAAATATCTTTGAAACCCTTTATCGCCTCACAGACTTCTGGCACCAGAACCATGGTCGATACCTCACCGCAGTGCCCACCCGCCTCAGTACCCTGCACAACAATGACATCGACTCCAGCCTCAGCCTGCTTTAAGGCATGCTCTTTGGTACCAACTAACGCGGCAACGGCTACGTTATTTGCTTTGCCCAACTCAAGCATGTAACGCGGCGGTACGCCTAGCGCATTTGCAATCATCTTTATTGGGTGAGCAAAAGCTACATCCATTAAGGCAGCAGCTTTGCTCTCACCCAAGAAAGCATCGCTTGTACCGGCACTGAAGTCATAAATTCCGGCGCTATCTATACCGTGTTGAGCCAACACTGAGGAGGCAAAATCTCGATGCTCATTGGGTACCAAAGCGCTTATATCCGTCGCTACTTCATTATTTTGCACAGCCATAGTTGTGGGGACAATTATGTCCACACCGTACGGCTTGCCATCAATGTGGTCATCTATCCACTTTAATTCAATTTCTAAAGCCTCTGGTGAAAGGCCGGCGGCGCCAAGAATGCCCATACCCCCTGCCTTTGACACTTCCACCACCACATCCCGGCAATGATTAAAGGCAAATATTGGAAACTCGATACCTAATTTTTCACATAACTCAGATTTCATACCCTGCTCCCCAGCAAAAATGTAGAGCTAAAACTTAGCATAGGCCCAGCAGAATTTATGCCCATAATTGGCGCCTAAATTTGCGCGGCAAAGACCCTCCAAAGCTGCCGCCCTCAACTCACATGCCGCCTATTACTCTAGCAACTTGCATCTACCGAAATTAGCCCGACGCCAGCTAAAGAAAAAACAGTACAAAGGCGGACCTTAGACCTTTGACCTTAGACCTTAGACCTAAGAAGGAAGCTAGTGCTATTGCAGGCACAGCGCCTTTGCAGGAATATTCACTAACTTTTTTATAATCAATTTTACGGAGCGACTCCAATGCTGAAACTACATTTTGCACCGAATTCACGCGCGGGAAGAATAGTTTGGCTGTTAGAAGAACTAAAATTGCCTTACGAAATTAACAAGATGGCATTTCACCCCAAAGATCTAAAGTCCGATGAGCACAGGGCTCGCCATCCACTTGGTCGTGTACCTGTATTAGATGACGGGGACATTAGTATCTTTGAGTCAGGAGCAATTGTTGAGTACGTGATCGCTCGGCATAAAAATGGCGGTCTTAAACCAAAAGAGGACTCTCCCCTTTACCCAAAATACCTGCAATGGTTTCATTACTGTGAAGGCATGGTTATGCCACCAGTCAACACTATTGTTGTACAAACAGTGCTTTTACCGACGGAAAGGCGAGACGAAAAAGCACTCAGTCAAGCCCAGCGGCTTTTAAGCAAGGCGCTGGAACCGGTCAACGAGGCACTAGCTGGCAAAGACTATCTGATCGGCGATTTTTCAGCCGCAGACATTATGCTTGGCCACGCATGCTTTATGAGCAATCGACTGGGTTGCGTGGGTGCAGAGATGGTCCACTTAAAAGCTTACGTTAATCGCGTGGCAAACCGGCAGGCATTTAAGACCGCAATAGAAATGCAGTAACTTTGCAGCTAACCGCCGAATTTTAGGTTGGTGTCAGCAATTAAGGCTAAGTTAGCCTAATTCCTAACTGAGCTATTAACTGAGCTATTAACTGGGTTCTTAACTGAGTTCTTCATCAAGTATTGCAATTAAGCAAAACCCAGATACAAAAAAGCCCTTGAAAGACAAGGGCTAAAATGGGGTGGACGATGGGGTTTGAACCCACGACCGCCGGAATCACAATCCGGAGCTCTACCAACTGAGCTACGCCCACCACTGTGCCGAGAATTATAGGGGTGTGTTGATCAGGACGCCAGAGGTTTTAAGCCTTCTCTTGTAATAGATTGAGCATTAACAGACTAATTCGTTAAAGAGCGGGAATAACAACCGCAATTGGTCACTAAGGAGATAAGCAGCTTTGCTATTGAAGATGGGAACTTATATCTAGGGGCACAGGGAGTCGAACCCCGAACCTACGCCTTAGAAGGGCGTTGCTCTATCCAGTTGAGCTATACCCCCAGATATAAGT
>CAJJAQ010000092.1 GCA_905182095.1 uncultured Pseudomonadales bacterium
CCAGTGCGCTCTTTCCAGCTTTCGCCACCGGTGCCCAAGCGAAAGGTGTTAACGCCGGCGTCTCTGAACGCACGTAAGCGGGCGCGAATCATGTCTTCGGTGCCAATAAGATTGGTCAGCAAGACCATTTCGTCTGGCACTCGAGCGATGGCTTGATCGCGCTTACCGTCCACCCAAAGACTCTGTACCGCTTTGGCATCGTCTTCGTAGCCGGCTCTGCAATAGGCATGGTTGTAAAAGTTGGTTTTGGCTGAACCCATACCGCCAAGGGTAAAGGCCATTGCCGGTTTGCGCTCTGCAATAAGACGCTCGACGTCGTCGCTGAGCTCAAAGAATCCACCGGTTTGAATGTCTATTTCTTTAAAATCTCTGCCAGCTGTTTCAGCGCCAGCTTTAAGGTCGTCTAAAAAGACATGACCTTGCTCTGGGAGAAAGCAAGTACCCAGCCAGCCGTCGGCGATCTCGCCAGTCATCTGCAAAGATTTGGGTCCAAGTGTGGCGAGATAAATGGGCAGATCTGGTCGTGGTTGTTGAGATAAGCGAATGGGCTTACCTTCGCCGCCTGGTCTCGGCAGGTGGTAGTGCTCGCCTTCAAATTGCAGTTTGTCGCCTTTCAGAGCCATTCTTAGAATCGCCATGCACTCACGCATACGTGACAACGGTTTGGCAAATGCAGCGCCGTGTAGGCCCTCCACTACTTGCGGGCCACTGACGCCTAGGCCTAGGTTGAAGCGGCCTTTAGAAACCGTATCTAGGCTCTGGGCGGTCATTGCGATCATGGAAGGCACGCGCGCACTGACTTGCATAATGCCGGTGCCTAAACGAATATTTTCGGTTTTGGCGGCAAGGAAAGCCAAGGGCACAATTGCGTCCATACCCCAAGCCTCAGCGGACCAGGCTTCATCTACACCCATACGGTCAGCGGCTACTGCGTAGTCGACCAAACTGTCCCACTCTTCGCCATTGTAGTAAGCCGAGCCTATTGAAATTGAAATGCGCATAAGTTCTCTCCTAAGATTTCCCCGTTTTGTACATGGACGCCAGGCTTAGCGCAAATTCCTTTTTGCTTTGCCGGCATTTTGTGTCCATTGTTCTACGAGAGGTTTTGGTTCGCTGGTGCTGATTTCACGCAGCTTAGGTAAAGTGACAACTTCTATTGCCGAGTTGGCTTTGTCAATATTGACGGGGGTGCCTAGAATTGGGTTCAATTCTGCGTGTCTAAAATTTTTGTATTTTTTGGGGGAAAGAAATGGCTGAGCTAAAAACAGGTGGTCGATTTAAGAGTGCGGTTTGTACTGCAGAAATTATGGTTGTGTCGGCACCAGCAGGGGACGTTGATCTGACTTGTGGTGGCGTGGCGATGCTAGACAGCGCCGCCGATGCTGCTGATGGTGGCGAAATACACCCAGATCACGCGGTTGGTGTGGCCATTGGTAAACGTTATATCAACGAAGAAGAAACTCTTGAAGTACTCTGCGTGAAGAATGGCGACGGTGGTTTGGCGGTAGCGGGGCAACTGCTGTTGCAAAAGGATACCAAGAAACTTCCTAAAACAGACTAGGCTCGGTTATGAATGTAATGATGTTGCTGGAAATGGCCAATGCTGCATTTCCTGAACGCGCTGCCTTTACTGATGGCAGCAGCGGCGAGAGTTTCACCTACGCCGAGCTTTTTGAGGCTGCCAGGCATAGAGCTGCCAGCGTTCGTGCGAGCGGTGCTAATCGCTTGGTTAAGCTAGATGTGAGTAATTTGGCCACACCACTAAGCCTGTTTACCAGTGCGTGGGCTGGCGTGCCTTTTGTGCCGCTTAATTATCGTTTAACGGATGCCGAAATCGAAGCGTTGCTAAAACGCGTTACGCCGGCTTATTTGGTTACCCAAGCGGATCGAGTGAAAACACTAGGCTCTGTAGATCAGGTAAATGCTATAGCTTGTGCGGATTTTTTAGATCCGAGCCAGCATTCTGAGGCTGTTGCAGGCGAATGGTCCATGGACCCTGATGAAGTGGCTGTACTGTTGTTTACTAGTGGCACCACTGGTGAACCTAAGGCGGCGGTTCTCAGACACAAACATTTAGTTAGTTATATTCTAAGCTCAGTGGAGTTTGCCAGCGCATCTGAGGAAGAAGCGTCTTTAGTCTGCGTACCGCCTTATCACATTGCTGGTATAGCAGCGGTTATGAGTTCGGTTTACTCCGGGCGCCATGTTATTCAACTACCAAACTTTACTGCCGTAGAATGGGTTCGATTGGCGCGCCAGCATAAAGTTACCTCAGCCTTTGTCGTGCCCACTATGTTGGCGAGAATTGTTGAACTGTTAGAAGCCGAAGGCAGTGCTACAGCCGACATGCCGCATTTGAATAGCCTGGCCTACGGCGGCGGTAAAATGCCGTTAAGTGTTATTGAGAAAGCTATGAAGTTTTTTCCTAATACTGACTTCTCTAATGCTTATGGGTTAACAGAAACCAGTTCTACCATTTGCGTTTTAGGCCCTGAAGAACATCGCGAAACTGCGGTCAGCTCTGATCCGTTGATTCGACGGCGTTTAGTTTCTGTGGGCCGCGCTTTGCCTGGTGTAGAAATTGAAATTCGTGATGACGAAGGTAAGTTACTGGAAGCTGGCGGTCGTGGAGAAATTTACGTGCGCGGCGAACAAGTGTCAGGAGAATATGAAGGCCGTGGTGCGGTAACCGATGCCGACGGCTGGTTTCCCACGCGTGATGCCGGCAGCATGGATGAAGAAGGCTATTTGTTTCTCGAAGGTCGTGCTGATGATGTCATTGTGCGCGGTGGCGAAAACCTTTCGCCGGGTGAAATTGAAGATGTCATGCTAACGCACGCGGGCGTGGCTGATGCAGCAGTGGTGGGTATACCCGATGAGCAGTGGGGTGAGGCAGTTGCTGCAGTCGTAGTTGCTAAGCCGGGTGCCAGCATTGACATAGAAGCTTTGAAAACAATGATCAACCAGCAATTGCGCAGTTCTCGTGTGCCTGCTGTGATTGCTCTATGGCCAGAGCTGCCTTACAACGAAACGGGTAAGTTACTGCGGCGTGTGGTGAAAGCTGAGTTGAGCAAACCCTAGGTATTGGGTTTAGAGGTAGCGCGAAAAATCCCGTTAAAAGATGCTTTGAAAAGTCCGTTAAAAGACCGGCTGAAAGCGCCGTCCCTAGTCTTCAATAGCGTCGATCAAGCCCCATGTAAGGGCTTGTTGGGCGCTTATTGATGCACCGCTCAAACCCAGTTTTGCGGTGTTTTGCCTGCCTATGCGGCGTGGCACACTGACTGTTCCTCCAGCGCCTGGAATTAGTCCAAAGCCAACTTCTGGTAAGGCGAAGGTGCTGTCCGATTTAGCGCTAATGTACTCTGCGAATGCCGGCAATTCTATGCCCGCTCCAATACACGCGCCGTGTACTCTTACCTGTAGTTTGTTCTTGAGTTGAACCATAAGGCTGGCGGGGCTTCGGGTGAGGCGGGTTAGGTGTGCCAGTGCTGCATCTTGCGACTGTCCAAACTCCGTCAGGTCGCCGCCGGCGCAAAAAGCCGCGCCGCTGCCTTGTATTAGAATGCGGCCCAAAGTGTCGTCTGCTAATGCTAGGTGCAAAGCCGCCGCCAGTTCATCGCGCATGGCGGCAGAAAAGGCGTTACGTTTGTCGGGTCTGTGCAGTGTTAATTTTAATATGTCGCCGCGATTATTTTGCGTGTCTAAATGGGTTTTAGCGCTGCGTTCAACCAACACCACTGGCCTTTGGTCTGCGGCATTTGTTTGGGTCTTAGACGTTGTTGCGGACCTGTCACTTAGCCACGCTCTAAAACCCTGACTATTTTGCAGTGTGCTGTAGGCGAGGGATTCCATCATTAAACCTTGGCTTATAGATAAGTTCGCAGATTCTCGCAGCACACTGATGAATGTGGCTGCAGCTAAGGGTTGGTTGGTAATGGTTTGGATAATTTGCTCTAGCAGCGCTTGTTCTTCGGGCAATTGCAGAACTAGATCTAGCCAAGCGCTAAGGTCAAGATTTTGCTTTGACCGCTGGCTGATGCCGATCATTGGGCAATGCGCCTTGGATGCTAGTGTGAGCGCTATTTCTTTGGTGGCGGGTTGGTCTAAATCCACCAATAGATAATCCTGACCGCTGACAACGCTTTGATCTTCCGCCACCATAGGCGGTGTCAGTAAACTAAACAGTTCAGCAGGCGACAAAATTTTGAGCAAAGTTGATTGGGAAAATGTTTTAGACATAGCCAGCAGTATACCTGCCTCTGGGGCGAACGCCTGTGCCGATCAAGCTTTGGACACACTGCGTGTTTGGCATAAAGATTTGTTGCCCGGGGTTGCGGGCAGAGATTTACTCTGGGAGCGTGCTGCGGAATTAAACCTGCTCCCCAATGGGCAAACCTCCGCTAATGGCAGTTGCCGGATAATGGCGGTTGGCGACGACTGGCTTGGGTTAAATCTTGCCCGGAATGAAGATTGGGAGTTACTTAACGCTTGGCTTGAGCAAGACGATGATTTGTCTAACTGGGCACATATAGAGAAAGCGTTGTTGGTGCGAGATGCGCAAGTGCTGCTCGCCCGCGCTAGGTCGATGGGGCTGGCGGCATCCCGCTTATCTGAAAAAAACCTCGCTGAAAGTGCTGGCGCAAGTGAACTTTTAGACCAGCCTCCATGGTTCGAATTTACCTCAGCGGCAAAAACCGCACCCCAGTCCTTGAATACGGCTAAGGCGCTGTCCGAGTTGCAAGTAGTAGACCTTTCAGCTTTATGGGCCGGGCCTCTTTGCGCTCACCTTTTGCACCAATTCGGTATGCAGGTGACCACGGTGAGCAGTATCCGTAGGCCGGATGGCGCGCAGCAGGGTAGCCCAAAGTTGTACGAAGTATTGCATCGCGGACACGCTCACGTTGAATTAGATTTCACCTCCCAAGCAGACCTGAAAATATTGGCAAATCTACTGCGTAACGCAGATGTAGTTATTGAAGGATCTAGGCCGCGTGCGCTACGAGCGTTGGGTGTAGATAGAGACACGCTTGGACTCCAAGGAAAACAGCTTTGGTTGTCTTTAACTGCCTACGGACGCACCGCACCATGTGGCGACTGGGTGGGCTTTGGAGACGATGTAGCTTTGGCTGGAGGGTTGTTTGCCACGGCTGCCAATGGCCGCGCAGAATTTATTGCAGATGCAGTGGCTGATCCTCTCACCGGCATTTTTGCTGCATCAGCAGTGGTTACATTGCTCCGTCATGGTGCCAGCGGATTACTCGATTTGTCGCTTTTTTCTGTGGCACGACATTGCTATAAAAAAATCCATCACTCTGGCGCTCAAGTGAGTCACGAATACCATAGGCCGAACTTAAGATGCTGATTAAAAATGCCTCCGTTGAGGGTAGGAAGAGGGATGTGCGTTGCACCGGTGAGTGCATCAGTGAAATCGCCGATAGCCTTGAACCATTGATTGGAGAACATGTTACACAGGCAGGTGGCGGTGAATTGTTGCCCGGTTTGCATGACCACCATATGCACTTTTATGCTACTGCTGCCCTACGACGTTCAATAGATTGTGGCCTCAGGCCTGCTGTGGCTATAACCGGTAATCAGCCTTCTTTACCTCATGATGCTGCCTCGCTCAGACGCTTGTTGGCAGAGTATTCAGGTGATGGATGGCTGCGGGGGGTGAACTATCACGAGAGCATCGCTGGAGATTTGGACCGCTGGCAGTTAGATGCGTTAGTCAGTGAAAGGCCGGTGAGAATTCAGCATCGCAGCGGCAAACTGTGGATACTCAATAGTCTGGCGGTGAATTTACTAGATTTGGCGGTGCACAAAAATTTGCCCGGCGTTGAGTTAGATCCGCAAGGTGTGCCAACGGGTCGATTGTTTCGACTGGATGCATGGTTGCGCGAAAAGTTGGGACGGCAAGATCCGTTAGATGTATCTGTGCTCTCGCGGCAAATGGCGAGCTTTGGTATTACCGGTTTTACCGATACTTCTGCGACAAATACAGCGGCCACTGTTATTCAGTTTCAGCAGATGCGTGAGCGGGGAGAAATCCTGCAAAAGAGCTATTTGATGGGCGACGACAGTCTTGATTTTGGTCACCTGAAAATTCTTTTAGATGAAGATAACTTACCGCCCTTGAATGAGTTAGAGGCCCGTATTAGACGAGCGCGCGCAAAAAAGAGAGGCATCGCTTTTCATTGCGTAACCCACATAGAGTTGCTTGTTGCCATAGCAGCTCTAAATAGCTGTAACGAATTAGACCCATGTAAGCAATTTGCTGACCGCATTGAACATGGCTCGGTGATTTTTGACGATGTGTTACCAATGCTTCGGGATTTGCACCTCAGCGTAGTTACGCAACCGGGATTCCTTTATGACCGAGGCCAGCAATATGCAAAAAACTTAACACCGCATGAGCTAGCGCATCTGTATCGTTATCAGACGTTGCTTAGTTCTGGCGTCAAGGTCGGGCTCAGTAGCGATGCACCTTACGGGCCGCTTAATCCCTGGCAGGTCATGGAATCGGCGGTGACACGCAAAACCGTTGCAGGTGAAGTAATTGGCGCTAATGAATGTATAACTCCCGAGCAAGCGTTGGCGGGTTATTTGTCGAATGCGCAGGCGCCTGGGGGTGTCGAGCGCAAAGTGGCTGTTGGCGAATGTGCTGATTTGTGCCTTCTGACACACCCTTGGAGAGAGCTAAGAACTGATTTGGCAGGTGTAACAGTGGCTGTCACAGTTGTGGCTGGTGAGTTTGCCTACGCCGCTGACGGGCTATAGGCGTATTTGATCGAGGTTTGAGAGTAGGATTAGTCTAAAGGACTTCGACTCGCGCAATCATCCACAATGGTTGCATAACGCGAGCCTGCCTTTCTAGAAGTCGGGTTATCGACTAAGTCTCAGTGCTACTTTTGTTTCGGTGTCTCACTTACCCCGGTAACGGTGCCTTCAACCCGACGATTAGCTCGGCGGTTAGCAAAGGTGTCATTTTCCGCCATAGGCTTCATCTCACCATAGCTATTTTTGTTGATTCTTCCGCGCGGAATTCTTGTATTCATTTCAACCAGTTTGGCCACTGCCGCTACTCGAGCCTTTGAAAGCGCAAGGTTATAGGTCGCTGTACCAACGCTGTCTGTGTGACCTGATAGTTCTATTGAGGCCCCTGAATGTTTCTTAGCAAATTTAACGATTTTATTAACTTCTTCGGTATGTTCAGGTTTCGTTGCAAAAGAATCGAAGTCAAAGTTAAATAATACGTTCAGCGCTACAGAGTTACGTGTGTTTACGTAACAACCCTGAGTATCAATCACATTTGCTCTGTTCGTAGTGCCGGGGCATTTATCTTTTGCATCAGCGACACCATCTTTGTCTTTGTCTTTGTCTTTGTCTTTGTCAGAGAAGCAGCCGACTTTATTGACACTTTGTCCAGAAGGACTATTAGGGCATTGATCATTGCTATTTGAAATGCCGTCTGCATCGCTATCTGAGTTGAGAGTAGCAAGTTGGCTAATTTTTCTTTTGCTCGAACTCGACGCATTAGAAATGACGTGATGTATACCAATGTTGAATGTTGATCGAATTACGTTATCTGCTTCACTCTCGTATAGTTTGAATTCCGTTCTAAGATCAGTGTTTTTCCAAGCCTGCCACTTAACACCTAGGCCGGCGTTTATCTGTTTCTCAGTGTTTTCTAAAACAGCGTCAATATTAATGTTAGATTCACCGAGGCCGAATGTGAAATAGGGCCGTATTTTCTCTGATCGCGTGAAATGATACAGGCCATTGAGGTGCCACAAATACGCATCGACACTGGTGCTGTTGGCGTCGGCGAGTGATGACGAACCTTTGAGATAAGTTAACTCCACGGCCCAAGGATTAGAAAATTGATAGCCCACGCCCAAGCCGTAGTTAGGGTCTATTTCAATGTCGCTTGAGCCAGAATAGCTGATTAATCCCACTTGCGGGAAGACTGTTACTCCAGGAAGGGGCTTTGCAACGCTCACGAGAGACAGCGCTGACAAAATAATGGTCAAGGATATTTGTATAGCACGCATTTTATTGGCCTAGTGGATTAGATTGATAGGCGTGATAGTAGATAAACAGAGACCAAACGGTTTTCCCGAAACTACCAACGGTAGCGTTTTTGGTGCGCAAGGTAGCGGGGTTGAGAAATTTTACTTTTTTTTTCAGTTCTATTCGTCTGCGCGTGCGAACTTGCGATTTTGCTGACGCTTGTAAAGGAGCGGTGTGGGATTCAAAAAATCTAGATTAAAAGGCAACCCACTGCGCCGACGTAGCTTGTGATGCCGCCAGCGACGCAATGAGCATGTCTTGATGTGCGGTTTAATCTGGCAGACCAAGAACTCTTTTGGCAATGATATTTTGCTGAACTTCATTGGTGCCGCCGTAAATGGTCACAGCTCTATCGCGTAACCAACCGCGTGTAGACTCTAGTTCATCTGCAGAAAAATCGCTGCTTTCCCAAACTAGACCCGACGTCCCTCTGAGTCTTGATTTTAGCTCTGAGCCAGATTTGCTCAATGAGGAGCCAACCAATTTAAAGATAGACGTTGCAGCCCCTGGTGCCCCAGATGATTTACTTTCTTCAACTACTCTTTGGGTCGTTAGAGATAAGGCCTTTTCTTGCATAACTTGCCCTAGCACATCTGCTCGCGCTGCCTCATCGGCGATTCGGCCCTGGCTGTCTTCACCAGCGTATGCTTTCGCCACAAGGGCATAAGGGTTGAGTTTTGGTTTGCCTGCAGATTTAGGCTTTGTTCGTGTGGTGGCATTGCGTTCGTATTGAAGCAAGCGCTTACCGACGCTCCAACCTTTATTCATTTCACCGATGAGATCTTCACGCTTGGCTATGGCATTATCAAAAAATGTCTCGCAAAACGGTGAAGAGCCAGAAATTAGTTTAATCGGCTTAACAGTCACCCCGGGCTGATCCATTGAAAGCACCACAAAGCTTATACCTTCATGCTTTGGGGCACTTGGGTCAGTGCGCACTAAGGCAAACATCCAATTGGCATATTGAGCGCCACTGGTCCAGATTTTCTGCCCATTGATAACGAACTCGTCACCGTCTAGTACGGCTTTCGTCTGCAGGCTCGCAAGATCTGAACCCGCCCCTGGTTCGGAGTAACCTTGGCACCATTGCGCTTCACCGGTAATGATCTTAGGAATGTGCCTTTGTCTTTGCTCCTCGGTACCCATTTCTAACAGAGTTGGCCCTATCATCGCCAAGCCCATACCGGTTGCAGGTGGTAAGGCCTTAATTCTGGCCATTTCTTGGGCCAGCACCTGGTGTTGTTCTTTTGCTAAGCCGCCACCGCCATATTGTGTTGGCCAAGCTGGCGCAGTCCAGCCTCTTGCGGCTGCACGATCCCGCCATTGGATAGCCGCATCGCTGCGGTAAACTTCATAGGCATCTTCAAAGTGTACTGCGCCCAAGCGCATGTCCTGTGGGCAATTGTCTTCAAGCCAATCTCTGGTTTCTTCGCGGAATGTATTTAGGTCCATGGCTTCAGCCTCGTTATTTTTCTCAGCACGAATTATGCTTTGTAGCTTGAGCGTTGCCAATCCTTTGAGCTGCATTCTCACAAATTGCCACCGTTTTACTGGTAATTGTCTAAATTTTGTCGATTAATTTACCCGTCACATTAGCCCGGTGCATAAAGGTGAGTACTGAAGTTTCCAAACGGTAGATCTTTTTCTCAATGTCCAAGGTTTCGGGAAGATAGGTGGGAGGATCAGAGGGCAAGTTTCTGATCCTTAGACTGCAATCAAGGTTGCTGCACATATGATTGCCAATAAAGCGTCGTCCATCCGATCCCACCACGGTGGTGCTGAATAGGGCTGTTCCTCTGCTGCGGTAAACATGATGGCACCAGGAGCACATTCGTGTTCTCGGTTTTGCATCATGATTAACACTGCGTCTGAGGCTTGTTGCGTAAAAATTTGAATTCACGGGTAGAACCACAAAGCCTTTATGACCTGATGGGTGTAGCCAACCCAAGTAATCAAGCACTCCCCAGTCCACCGGGGCTAAATCAGGCACGCCTAACTCGGAACTAAGTAGGTCCGGGAAAAGTTTGCGAATTTCACTGCGTTGTAAGCTGTCCACTATTTTTAAACCAATCTATTGTACTTTGTGCCGTTTTTCGACGGTTAGTATTACCGTTGGGCGTCTTTATGGGTGCTTTGATCAACTCCTAAGGCATATCGTTACTGGGTAGTTTACTCTTCGGTCTTTCGTAGAATCTACTTTACTTAGCTGGACACCACTAAAATTGTAAGCCTACTTTTTGGAAAAAGGCACTAATATAAAGGCACTAAAAAAGCACTGATGAGTTTCTTGATTGGAAGGTGGGGTGAATTTTGAGAAAAATTGGAGTTAGGCTAGTGAAGGAAATGACGGCGAAAAATGCGTTCACAGCATCATGAACAACCTTGTTTTTATGGTGCTTTGCATTGGATTGTTAGCGGCGGCTAAAGTTAACGGGGACACCCATACTAATTCGGAAACGACCTACGACAAGCTTTTGGCAGGTCTTTATGGCCCTAGAGCCCGTGTTTTTGAGGGCGAACCGGGCGAGATTGGTGCTGGGGGTAAAGCGGTTGAAGCAAAATACCAAAAAATCTCAAAATCTGGCAAGTTACTAGCTGACAATGCAATCAAGTGGCGTTGTGTTTATGACCATTCCACTGGATTGACTTGGGAAGTTAAAACTACAGATCACACGCTACACAATAAAAATATAGAGTTTCGTTGGGGTGGAGTGAATACCGAATACTCGCGGCTGGGCAGATACCTAGGCCGAAATTCGCGCTTCGCCGATTTTGAGCAAACTGTATTGGCCGAATCCTTACGGTTTAAAGACTGGGATTACTTAATAGATTTTAGTAATGAAGAAAAACTTTGTGGTTATGATGATTGGAGGATTCCAAATCTTTACGAAATGTTTAGCTTAGTGAGGTGCTCCACTCGGAGCCCAGACTTAGATTCTGGCTGTGGCGAAAATTCCTCGAATGTCCCGGCCTTAGACTTGGAATTTTTTCCAAATGCTGGTACTGATGCCTACTGGAGTTCGTCTTTGTCAGCTTTTAGTGGGGTTAACAATCACGCTTGGACGATTCATTTTTCCAATGGCAGCGACTTAACAAAATTTCGCGGTTCGTATCAGTTAGTGAGGGTGGTACGCGGAATAAAGGAGTAGGCTTTCGCAAGAGTTTGGCTAAGCGATTTGACCGTAAGAGTATTGTCGCTGCCGCGTAACCGGTTGGGGTCAGCGAATAGTCAGTAACTTGCATTTCAACGGCTCTTGAGCAAAGTGCCAACTCTCAGTTTTGGCCCGCATTGTTCGGCCTAATGTTAGATCAAGCACGCTGGCCATATAATTGACCCAGACCTAAACCTAAACCTAAACCTAAGCCTAAGCCTAAGAGTGTTTGCAATGTGTGAGGTGGACACGGCTGCGTAATCCATTATTGGGCGTGAGTTTTTAGGCCTCCCATTCGTCTAGTTCTTTATAACTGTCATCCTTTTGTCTTTAAAACTCAGCCGATCATCTCGTTTTAACTCTCCAGTCTTGCGTAACCCCTAAAATTTGATTCTTGGCAGTAGTAACCCAGAACTAGATTTTGCTGGCTGAGCGCTGCCGAAATGATCAGCTTGGTTTTTGAATAGGTCCGCTCTAAGTGACTCCTCCTCAGACTTAAAAAGCACAACCGGTTGCTGTTTTGCTAACGCGAAATAGCTAAAAGCCTATAAATAGCTAAAAGCCCATGTATGCAGTGATCGTTACGTGCGGTGAATATTGCCCAGCTAGCAAGGAGTTTCTTTGTCTAAGTTGGCATCTAGGAGAATTTTGGTTGAATAATAAGTTAAATATTTCGATTAGTTTTGCCGCTCTGTTGCTGGTCGGGGTTGTGCAAACGCACACTGCTTTCGCTGATGACCATGCTGAGGCAGCTTTGCCAAGTCGCTACGTAAAAATTCATGCGAATGGAAACGAACTACCTTTTGATGCAGCCAACTGGTCTTGTGTGCAAGATCTTGAAACCCGCCTTTTTTGGGTCGCCTCGTCGACAGCTAATTCGGTTAGTTTTGCCAGTCGAACATTTCGTTGGGGTGGTTTAACGTCACGAAAGGTCAGGTTGGGTAAATATTTGGGCGAAAACCGGCGTGATCTTGCGCGTCAAACTCCCGCCACAGAATTAAATTTTGCGGATTGGTCCGAGGTAGTTGTGCAGCGTCGCAAGAGCAAGCTTTGCGGCCTCAGCAATTGGCGGGTACCTTCTCTTTATGAGCTAAGTGGTTTGACGCGATGTGAGTCTGGTAAAAAGTCTGATTTAGATATTGGCTGTGGCAAGAAGCAAAAGCCCTACGCTATCGACGTGAAATACTTCCCTGATACTAAAAAAGGCTATTACTGGAGTAGTACCCCTGCGGGGGTGACAAATACGGCGCACCACGCCTGGGCCGTACACTCATCCGACGGCAGTGACGCCCCTCGCTATCGAGGCAGTGCGCACTATTTGCGTTTGGTGGGGTCGCGCTGATCAAAGTTTGCCACTGAGCAAATGTTGGCTGTTTACCCAGTTTAAAGTTGAATAAGTCAGCAGTGATATTGACTATGCTGCAACTGAATCGGCGCGAGTTCCCCGCAGCTCTCGCAGCGTCGTTTACTCTAGGATATAGTGCCACCTCATAAAATTAAGGGGCATCAATGAGCACTTTACCTGAGACTGGATTACAACTTTTATCCTGTGTTACTGCCACAGGCACGTTACAACTTTCACTGGCTGACTGCCCTGTGGATGAGCCAAAGGACAACCAAGTGGTTGTACAAATTCAGGCGTCACCCATTAATCCTTCAGACCTCGGTCTGTTGTTGGGTTTGGCTGATATTTCTACTGCTAGATCTGTTGCTGATGGGTCACACCCTAAAGTTGAAGCCGACGTACCTGCCGGTATTTTGCCGCACTTGAGTGCTCGTTTTGATGAGGCCATGCCTGTTGGTAATGAGGGTTCTGGCGTTGTTGTTGCCGCCGGCTCTAGCGCTGAGGCGCAGGCGCTTTTGGGTAAGACTGTAGGTGTGCTGGGCGGCGCTATGTATTCGCAATACCGTACTTTGCATGTCAGTCAATGTTTGGCTATGCACGAGGGCGTTACAGCCAAAGAGAGTGCCTCTTGCTTCGTTAACCCGTTGACCGCACTGGGTATGGTTGAGACCATGCGCCTTGAGGGCTACAAAGCGTTAATCCACACAGCGGCTGCTTCAAACCTCGGCCAGATGCTGCAAAAAATCTGCATCGCTGATGGTGTTGATCTGGTCAATATCGTACGCAAGCCTGAACAAGCCCAATTACTTAGAGACATTGGAGCGACGTATGTCTGTGATTCTAGTCTGCCAACATTCGCTGCGGATTTGAAAGCAGCTATTGTTGCAACAGGTGCTTACCTTGCATTTGATGCTACTGGTGGTGGCCAACTAGCCAACCATATTTTGGCAGCTATGGAAGTGGCGGCGAATGAAACAGCTACCGAATACAGCCGTTATGGATCAGCGCAGTACAAGCAGGTTTACATTTACGGTGGCCTAGAGCGCAGCCCGACCACTCTGACCCGTAGCTACGGTATGCAGTGGGGACTGGGTGGTTGGCTGTTAACCCCATTTTTGCAAAAAATTGGTCAAGAACGAGCAGGTGAGCTGCGTCAACGTGTAGCAGATGAAGTACGCACAACTTTTGCGAGTAGCTATGCGGAAGAAATTTCCCTAGCTCAGGCTTTGGATCTTGATGTGTTGAAGACTTATGCACTGCAAGCGACGGGTAAAAAGTACCTAGTCAACCCCAGCCTATAAGAACGAGAGGCAGCGGCGGGTACTAATCGATTGGGCCTTCGGCCAACTGGGTTAGTACCTCTTCGTGAAACAAATTGCCGCTTTGTAAATTGCCGTTAAGGTAAACGAGACAACTGAATCGGGGGAGTTATGTTGATCAAGAATGATACTTGTAACCTAGTGTTGGTAGCTGGGCTGGTGGCAAGCCTTATGGGTTGTGCTACGCCTGAAGAAAGCGCTGGTAGCAATGCAGCGTCAATAGATGAGTCTGTAATGCAGACGCAAGCGGCGGCTGGTGTTATCCCCGTTAATCCTCTGAAAAACGCCTACTTTGGCGATACCCATATCCATACCGAGCTGTCTTTTGACGCGTTTTTATTCGGCACGCGCCGTACGCCCAATGATGCTTATCTGTTTGCAAAAGGCGCTGGCATTGAGCATGCAAGTGGCTTTGAGATGAAAATGCAAAAGCCGTTAGATTTTTTGGCTGTTTCTGACCACGCCTTCTATTTGGGCATGATGCGCGAGATGGCCAGTTTAGACAGTCCATATTCCGGTGAGGACATGGCTGCAGCAGTTCGTGGGGCAACGACCCCTGAAGGGTCCCAAGCAGGTTTTGCTGCAATTTTGGGTCATCTACGTAGCCAAAATGCTGACAGTGTAGACCCGCTAAATGATCTGAGTGTGGCGCGTTCGGCATGGCAAGAAGTTATCGAAGCGGCAGAGCGCCATAACGATCCGGGTAACTTCACCACATTTATAGCCTATGAATATACCAGTTCCGGACCAGCCTTCGAGAATCTGCACCGGAATGTAATTTTTCGTGGTAGCGAAGTACCTGAACAGCCATACAGCCGATTTGACTCTATTAATCCAGAAGGCCTTTGGGCTTGGATGGATGAGCAGCGTGCGTTAGGTCGTGAATCTTTGGCAATTCCCCACAACTCCAATGGTTCCAATGGTTGGATGTTCCCGATGAATAATTGGGCCGGTGAACCCATTGACGCCGAGTACGCCCAAACACGTATGCGTAATGAGCCTTTGGTGGAAAACACTCAAGTAAAAGGTACTTCTGATACTCACCCGATGCTGTCGCCTAATGATGAATGGGCAGATTTTGAAATTATGCCATTGCGCATTGCCACCGATGTGCAATCCCAGCCCAATGGCAGCTATGTGCGCGAAGCCTATTTGAATGGACTATTGATAGAATCCAAGATTGGTGCCAATCCCTATAAATTCGGTGTGATTGGTGCATCAGATACCCATAACGCAGCTGGCTCATTTGAGGAAGACAACTACTGGAGCAAAACTGGCGTATTAGATTTTGAACCTTATCGACGCGGCAGCGTACCAACCCCTACCTCAAGCCCAGAAGCGCCAGAATATCTTGATCCATCTTCCAAATATTGGGGCGCATCGGGTTTGGCTGGGGTTTGGGCTGAGTCGAATACTCGAGATGCGATTTATGATGCCATGCGCAGAAAAGAAACTTTTTCTACCAGTGGTTCGCATATCAAGTTGCGTTTCTTTGCAGGTTTTGACTTTGATCAATCTTTACTCAATGCCGAGAACAGTGTCGAGCAGGCTTATGCCAACGGCGTACCAATGGGTTCTGATTTAGCGGTGCAAGGTGAGCGTAGTCCTAGCTTTTATGTTTGGGCATCCCGGGACCCAGATACTCAGCCGCTGCAGCGTTTGCAAATGGTCAAGGGTTGGGTTGAAGACGGTAAGACCCAAGAAAGGGTAATGGACATTGCCTGCTCAGACGGCCAAACCGTGAATGCACAAACTTCTCGTTGCGGCGACAACGGCGCTCGCGTCAACGTGGCAGACTGTACCGTTACGCCAAATAAGGGCGATAGCGAATTGTCAGCGGTATGGCAGGATGCAGATTATGATCCAGCCCAGAAGGCATTCTATTACGTGCGTGTGTTAGAGAATCCAACTTGTCGTTGGTCGACTTATGATGCCATTGCGGCTGGCGTTGCACCTAGACCTGATATGCAATCCACCATTCAGGATCGAGCTTGGTCGTCGCCAATTTGGTTGACCCAATAGGCGAGTGATTGGGCAAAAGCCTAGTTTGTAAAAGCACAAAGCCCGGCTATGTCCGGGTTTTTTTTGCTTTCTAATTTGTGCTGCGGCGTTTTTCTGTCTTTTCCTTGCGCGCAAACTATTTCGCTTGCGGCTTTGTAAAGGTGATGCAGTTTTACAAATTTACGTAAATTTGTTGTTGGCTACGCTTATAAATCTGCACAAGCTTGATAGGCTAGATTGTAGCTTTTACAGCGTGCTTCATGATCGTGTATCTGCGCCACTACGATTAACTCGTCCGCGCCGGTTTTGGCCAAAAACTCAGCAGTTTGGGCACGCACCTGGTCGATGTTACCCACGGCCGCCGCAGAACTAACCTGAGTCATCAACGACTTCTCCATTTCTGTGAGATTATTTTCGAAGTCTTCTTCGGGTTTAGGCAGCGGTCCAGCTTTGCCTTGGCGCAAATTTAAGAAGGCACGTAAGCCGGAGCTACGCAGCAACATGGCTTCTTCTTCGGTATCTGCCGCGCAGATATTGTAGCCCAATATTACATGGGGTTTACTCAGTTGCTCGGAAGGCTCAAATTCCTCTCTATATATAGCTATGGCGCGCATCATTGCTTCTGGCGCAAAGTGCGATGCAAAGGCAAAGGGTAACCCCAGGATGGCGGCCAGTTGCGCGCCAAACAAACTTGAACCGAGAATATACAGTGGAATATTACTGCCTTCGCCAGGCACTGCTGTGACCCTTTGCCCCGGGCCGCGTTGGTCGCCAAGATAGCCTTTGAGTTCAATCACATCTTGAGGGAACTGATTGGGGTCGCTGTTTAGTGTGCGGCGTAACGCGTGGGCAGTCACCCCGTCGGTGCCCGGTGCACGTCCTAAACCTAAGTCTATTCTTCCCGGGTGCAGGGCTTCCAGTGTGCCAAATTGCTCAGCTACCATTAGGGGCGAATGATTTGGCAGCATAATGCCTCCAGAACCCACGCGGATTTTTGATGTGCCTGCGGCAATATGACCGATCACAACCGAGGTAGCAGCACTGGCTATGCCACGCATGTTGTGGTGTTCGGCAACCCAGTAGCGATGGTAGCCAGCAGCCTCTGCGTGTTGAGCCAACGAGCGACTGTTGTTAAGGGCTTGGCGGGCGTCGCCACCTTCGGCGATAGGTGATAAGTCTAGAACGGATAAAACGGTCATGGGCATTACTGAATAATTTTTAGTTGACCAATAGTAGTCATTCTCGTATGCCATGTAATCAGTAAATACATGAAAGTTGCAGCAAAGCTTTCAGTTCGGTCATAAAGCAAAGAAGTGCGCCTTAGCCCAAAAAAAGCTACCTCTGGTCGAGCACAGATGTCTAAGGGATGGATTAAATTGCTATGCAGGGGTTATTTGGCAAGTCATCGGCGACTTCACGTGAAAAAAGCGGCATCTTGGGCACTCAGTGAACTAGGTAAACGCGGCTTTCTGAGCGTGGTATTGCGCTTTTTGTTGCCACTGAATTATTCGAGCTTGAGTTACAGCGCGCGCACTGGATAGCGTGGAGTGCGCTTAAAGAACTTGAGACTTTGGTCGAGGTGCCGGCGCGAAAGGGGTTACGTTCGTCAACTTCGAAAATGCGCATAAAAGCTGCGTCGAAGCAATGCCACGCATGAGGGCGCAAACCTTGACTCGTAATCACTGCTCGGGGCTGGCCACGCTAGCGTCTTGAGTGACGGGTTTGGCAGGCAACAGCATGGTTAATATTGTGCTTTTGCTCTAGATGTTTTGAGGGGAGCCATTTTCGTTAATGACCTTTATTATTGGTGTATTGGTTTCACCCTTGAAATCAATGAAAATTGAAGAATCTGAGCTTTAGGGTTTGCCAATGAAAGTTTGCAAATCAAAGTTCGAATTTGAAAATGTTAAGAATGTAAGCTGTTTAACTCCTAGGGTTATAGCGGGTGTGAATTTAATAAAGGTGACTTATGCATAATTATCAATTTTTCTCGATAGCGTTGGTTG
>CAJJAQ010000093.1 GCA_905182095.1 uncultured Pseudomonadales bacterium
TAAAAAACAAAAGAACGAGGGCAATAGGCAGAAAAAAGAATGGTGCTAACTAGCAGCGCTAGCTGAGCACGTTAACTTAAGTCGTTAACTTGAACCGCTTAGTTAGACGGCTAACTTAGATTTCTAACTTGTACCCCTAACTTGTACCCCTAACTTAGAGCACTCGGCAGATGTGCTAGGTGGAAAGAGCCACCGAGACAAAAACCTCTCTAATGTAATTCAATCAAGCTAAAATGCAGTAGTCAGTTGAGTCAACCCTAAACCCAAAGTGCATAAAAAGCATGCATAAAAAGATTGCCAAAACAGCATATAAGTCCAAACATCCGAGCCATACACAAAACCGAAAAAGACCACAGAAAACCGAGAATATAAATATGACAGCCAAAGATCCACTGAGTGCCTTGTTCGAAATCTTAAGAAACCAACTCCCCCAAGCATCGCTTTTAGAGGTGCAAGAAAAGGTTACTCAGCTGTTTAGCCACCTAGAACTAGTACCCAAAAAAGATTTCGAGGCCCATCGCGATGTTATGGAAACGCTAAAACAGCAAGTGAAGGATTTAGAGCAAAGGCTACAAACCCTTGAGCAAGCAGACGCTAAAAGTCAGTAGCAGTGATGCAGGCAGTGGGACCCATTTTCAGCCGTATCCCTATCGGCCTGCAAGCTCACTGCATATCTATCGAATGTCATATTGCCCCGGGCCTACCAGGCACAACTATAGTTGGGCTTGCAGAAGGTGCGGTTAAAGAATCTAGAGACCGGGTAAAGAGTGCGCTGAGAAACAACGGTTTCAACTATCCCAATGGTCACGTCATCATCAACTTGGCGCCGGGCAACTTAACCAAGAGTGGTACTGGCTTTGACCTCCCCATTGCCTTGGCAATTCTTCAGGCCAGCGGCCAAGTAAATATTCCAAATAGAGAAAACACAGAATTCATCGGTGAACTGGGATTGTTCGGCGAGTTGCGCGCCATCAACGGTATCCTTACCTGCGCCCTAGCCAGCACTAAGGCGAACAAATGCCTTGTGCTGCCAGCGCAAAACGAAGCCGAGGCCAGCCTAGTGAAAGACGGCGACTTGCTTGTAGCGCCTAATCTCATTGAACTCATTAAGTATCTCGGCGCCAAAGAACCCAACGACGTCCGCCCCCCCATGTATAAAGCGGGCGTGGTTAACCCAGTTTCTCAGCCGACATACGGGCAAATCATTGGTCAGCTGAATGCAAAGAGCGGCCTTTTGGTCGCGGCGGCAGGTGGTCATCACTTAATCATGCTCGGCCCTCCCGGTGCGGGGAAGACCATGTTGGCGCGAAGTTTTGTGGACCTGTTACCTGCGTTAAATGACCAGGCATCCCTGGAGGTGGCCACAATTTACTCGAGTATTGGTTTAGAACGTCCTAATCACGCCGCGGTACCCTTTCGCGACCCTCATCACTCCATTAGTGGCGCCGCTATGGTGGGGGGTGGACAACAACCGCAACCTGGCGAGGTTGCGTTGGCTCATAAAGGGGTACTTTTTCTAGATGAGTTGCCACACTTCAAACCTGCAACCCTTGATTTACTTCGAGAGCCTATTGAGACCGGTCGTGCAGTTATTGCCCGGGCTAAGTACCGAGTTGCGTTTCCTAGCGAATTTCAGCTTATTGCAGCAATGAACCCCTGTCCCGCAGGACGCTCTTGTAAAGAAGACGGGTGTCGTTGCGGGCCAAGCCAAGTGCAAAAATATAGAAGTCGTGTTTCTGGGCCTCTGTTAGACAGAATAGACCTGCATGTGCAGGTGCCGGAACTAGATCAGCTACTTCTAGCAAAATTACAAAAGCAAAATGCCTCTTCAGAAGACCCGTTACCACGGCTCAGAGAGAGGGTTAGGACTGCGATGAATGCACAGCTATGTCGACAGGGTTGTCTTAACGTTCAACTTTCGGGCCCATCCCTGGACAGAGAGATTGCCAGCGCAAAACTTTCGGAAAAATTCTTGCGTACGGCCATTGAGCAGTTTCATCTATCGGCTAGGAGTTATCACAAGATATGGCGTATTGCCCGTACATTGGCGGATTTAGATGAGCGATCGACAATTAGGGAGGAAAACTTTCTGCAAGCATTGAACTTTCGCAGCATAAACTGGGAGGCGGACAGCCTTTAACCACCGACTTCCTTTTAGGTTTGGAAAAATCCTTCTGGTAACCAAACTTAAGCGACTACCAATTGTGCTCGGTCTTATTAAAAACGTGGGCCTTTTGCCGAGAAAAACGCAAAAAAAAGGCTCCCGAAGGAGCCCTTACTAGCAAATCTCGAGCTCAAAAAAGCTACAAAGATTTAGAAGCTTTTGCCAATGGACAGTGCAATACCTTCGCCAGCTGCATCGGTACCAGCATCCCCTTCCAGCTCATCGCTTGGGAAGATCAAAGCAATGCCAAGATCGATTTCTGAAACGGTTGTGCCGTAACCTACTTCAAAGTAATCGCCATCGAACTCATCACCCCATGTGCCGTATGTACCGTAGAAACCAGCACCTAGGTCAATGGATACTTCTAAGAAGTCATAGTCTACACCGCCATTAACATCGTATTCGCCAATGGAGTAACCAATGCTTACAGGGCCATAGCCAGCGCTTAGGTTTATTTCTTCGTAAGTTTCGTCAAAGTCGCCAGTGTAATAGTAACCAGTAAAGCCAACGCCATAGGTGAAATCGCCTACTTCGCCACCATAGCCAAGATAACCATCAACTTCTAAGCCGTCGCCTACATCAGCTGTCCATGCGCCAACGTAAAAACCGCTTTGCTCATAATCTACCCCGGCACTTGCCGAAGAACTTTTCTGAAAAGCTCCTCGGTAATAGTATTCGGATACAAACCCAACGTTATAAGAAACGTCAGCGCTTGCTACAGATGAGGTTAATAACGAACCCGATACGAGTGCGCCTACTGATAAGATTTTTGCTAATGTTTTCATTGTCTCTCCAGACTTATTAGATTCATGAGTTTTAAATTATTCTCAACGAGAACTCTTATGATTAAAAGAATTGCAAAAAAAAGGCCAACTTTGAAGAACGGCGGTAAGAAGTTATAAAGCGCGCCACAGCGAGTTTTTCCGAACCCCATTATTAACATATTTAGGCATACCAAGATTATACCGCACGCTATCGCCCCTGTTTGGTGCAAAATTGAAAAGTTATTTCTAGATGCGCCCAACAATTGTGCGGCGTAAATTTGTCTTTCACTAAACAATAAATAACGAAAGCGACGCGCATAAAGGCAACGGCTGTAGAACCGAAAAGGAGCCAGCATCCACGAGGGGAATTGGACAGTAAAAAAGGAGATCGGGGAGAACGAAGCGCTCGGAGAAGCCATACCTTGGCGAGAACATAGTGTTTCGCCAAGGCATATCTAGAATGGTCTAACGTGCAGCGTCCAAAATATAAGTTACTGCATCAGCCAATTCATCGTCTGAACAACTAGAGCAAGTGCCCCTTGCTGGCATTGCACCAATACCGTTAAGTGTGCTCGCCATTAGCACTTCCATGCCTTTAGCTGCACGAGGTGCCCAAGCATCATTGTCCGCAAATAACGGCGCACCGGCGACGCCATTTGCATGGCATACAGAGCAATATTGACCGTAAACTTCTTCACCGGACATAGGTGCTTTAGCCACTTCCACGCCGGTTGTCGCGCCGGCGACAACTCTACTCAAGTTACCGTGAGGTTTTAGACGATCACTAATTTCGTCATCGGTGCCTGGCGGCAGAGCAACTGCGGTCAGTCCAAAGAGTACAAGGGCTGTTAAAATCACTGTTGAAAAACTCAGTCTCAAAGGACGTCTCCTAATTGCTTTTTATTTAATTTATGGAATTTGCCGCGGCAGCAAAGCCGCGCAGTATATCCCTATGGGCGGGTCGCGTCGAACAACTCGCGCCCAATCAGCATGCGGCGTATTTCGCTGGTGCCAGCACCAATTTCGTAGAGCTTAGCGTCGCGCAATAACCTTGCCGCGGGATAGTCGTTAATATAGCCGTTGCCGCCCAGTGCTTGCACCGCCTGCAACGCATGCTGAGTGGCTTTTTCTGCGGCATACAAAATGCAGCCAGCGGCGTCGAACCTGGTAGTGCGCTTGTCATCACAAGCAAGGGCTACCGCGTAGACATAAGATCTGGCCGCATTCATTTCTGTATACATATCTGCAACCTTGCCCTGCATCAATTGGAACTCACCAATGGATTGTCCAAATTGCTTTCGCTCGTGCATGTAAGGCATAACGATATCTAAACAATTACGCATAATACCTAGGGGACCACCGGCAAGAACTACACGTTCGTAATCCAAACCGCTCATTAAAATGCCCACTCCTTGCCCAACATTGCCAAGCACTTGAGTCTTGCGTACCCGGCAATCATTAAAGATAAGCTCGGCGGTATCTGAACCACGCATACCCATTTTGTCGAGCTTTGTACCGGTACTGAAACCCTGCATAGATTTTTCAATCAAAAAGGCGGTTATGCCTTTGGACCCGGCTTCTGGATTAACCGTGGCATACACCACCAGGACATCAGCGCCTGGTCCATTGGTAATCCACATTTTACTGCCGTTTAAAATATAGTCATCGCCGTCTGCAACTGCTCGCAAACCTAAACTGACAACGTCAGAGCCGGAGTTGTGCTCACTCATGGCCAACGCGCCAAGGAATTCGCCTGAAACCAATTTCGGCAGATAGGCATCTTTTTGCACATCACTGCCAAAGCGCGAAATTTGATTTACACACAGATTTGAATGCGCGCCATAGGAAAGACCAACGGATGCGGAGGCTCTACTGATTTCCTCCATGACCACTGTATGCGCCAAATAACCCATATCGACGCCACCATAAGCGGGATCTACGGTCATACCGTGTACACCAAGATCACCAAGCTTGGTCCAAAGGTCTCGGGGGAATTCGTTATCTTTATCTATCTGGGCTGCGCGCGGGGCTAATTCTTTGGCACAAAAATGCGCAACGCTGTCACGCAGCTGTTGCACTGTTGCGCCAAAACCAAAGTCAAAATCAGGCAATGTACTCATGAATAAAAACCCCTCAAGTTTGACTAGGAATAATAGCGTAATCCCCGCCCTATTGGCTGTAGTTGCGACAAATTACCTTTGGAAAATAGCTTCGACATAGGCAAAGTTTTTCTGCTCTTCTTCCGCTCACCTACTGCCCACTTTTTGCGCATAAAACGTACAACAGCTTCGGCAAAAGACCTGCGCAGCAAGTCCTTTAGCTCTACAATACAAAACGAAATTTGTATGTTGGGTTAAGGGAGGTTGTATGGCTGGTAATTTGGAGAGTTTGCTGGAAAACAACAGAGCCTGGGCAAGGCGCGTATCAGAAGAAGACCCTGATTTCTTCGCGCGACTGGCGCAGCAGCAACAACCAGAATATCTATGGATAGGGTGTTCTGACAGCCGAGTGCCTGCTAATCAAATTAGCGGCTTATTGCCGGGAGAGGTTTTTGTTCACCGCAATGTGGGCAACATTGTTATGCATACCGACCTTAACTGCGTCAGCGTCATTGAATATGCGGTTAAAGTACTAAAGGTGCGCCATATCATTGTCTGTGGACACTATCAGTGTGGTGGCGTCAAGGCAGCCATGGAAGGTAATGCTGAGGGCAACGTGCACCAATGGCTTACTGGTATTAGAGCGCTATGGAACAACCATAAAGAGCGCTTACAAAATCTGCAGCCAGAACAAGCATTAACTCAGCTATGCGAGCTCAATGTAGCCCAGCAAATGACCAGCGTGTGCAAAATGGATGCGGTTCAAGAGGCCTGGAAAGCGGATCAACCACTCAGTATTCATGGCTGGATCTATGCCATTGAAGACGGCCTGCTCAACGATTTGGGCACAAGTATTCACAACCGATCAGAATACTCACAATTGATAGAGGGTTAACCTGCGAATTGCGCGCGCTGTAGCTCAGTTACTGGTTCTACATGGGTGCTGGCAATAAGGTCATGCAAGCAACGCCTGTCTTTGCCAAATAGAAAAACCCAATCTATTAGCACCAAATACCAAAAGCCAATTAGAGCTAAGTGGGGCAGGCCAAAGAACAGGGCTCTGACGAAAATCAGTCTCCATAAGGCGGCTTGTTCACCATCTTGGCTGTTAGCAATTTTCAGCTTCAGCCAATACTTGCCCAATGTCTGACCGCGCTGCCACAACAGCCACCCATTGAGCATTAGATAACTTGCAGCGCCGAGGAAGAACACTCTGAAATAGGGGAATCCCCCCGAATAAGCTTCCGCACTTTCCAAAACGCCTGTTACCAACATCAGTAACAGAGCGAAAGCGGGCACCAGAAAAAAATCTATTGCGCCAGCAAGGGCCCTGCGCCAAAGCTTTACGTCGGATTGGCTTAACTCATTCAACGGCTTGATCCTCTAGGTTAGGGGCGTGGGTGGCATCGGCACCCTCTTCAACCAGCTGAAAAACCAACAGCGCATTGCCTGGCTGCATGCTAACGCCTCCGTAACCCGAGGCGACTATAAGTAAATCATCAACAATCAACGGGCCATGAGAATCAATACTCGCACCAGTAGCCGGAACACCGTTTACCGTTATAAAAGTTTGCGCGGTATCAAACTGCCAAAGCACCGATCCATCTTGCGCACTGTATGCCGCTATTCCTCCCGCTAGATCTCCCGCGACCACTAACCCCTGCGCGGCCACAATGCCCGCAGATAGGCCTGGCCAAAATCCGTCAACGGATTCCGTGTCTTGGAGGTTTTTCCAGCGTATGGAACCATCCAATAAATTCAACGCAAACATACCGGGCACGGCGGGCAAATCAGAATGTCCGCCACTGGGGAAATCACTAATGGGTACGTACAAAAGGCCCGCTTGCTCATCCGCCGCAATGCCCCAATGAATGCCGCCTAGATAGCCGCCGCGACTCAAATGTTTGCTCCAGTAAACCTCTCCGGTGAGCGGGTTCATCGCATGCACATGGCCAGATTTTTGGCCCGCGTATAGAACCTTCTCACCAGTGCCATTGTTGGCAATAACTGGCGGCGCGCCAAAATCTAAATCTGGACCGGGGGAATCGGGACAGTTTGGTCCGTTGATGACACAACCCATATTGAAAGTGTCCCCTGCGGTAAACTGTTTAACCCAGCGGCGCTGACCAGTGGCCGCGTCCACAGCAAAAATAGCATCACTTGTCAGAGTCGCAGGCTGTGTATAGTTTTCTCCCGTTCCATAGAACAACAGCCCACTCTCGGCATCAAAAGTTGGCGCACTCCAAACCGGTACACCACTGGGACCCCATTCCTTAACAAAGACAAAATGTCGACCGATCACCTGGGCAGGCTCTTCGATAGTGGGCAGGTACCAAAGCTGTTCGCCGGTTGTGGCATCAAAGGCAGCCATACCACCACTTGTCGTACAACAGCCATAGAATGGATTCAGGCTTAAGCCAATTTCCTCACTGGAAATTGGTACGAAAATTTTTCCGTCAGCTAATAAGGGTGTACCGGAATAAAGAGGTACAGGCTCTTCAGTAATGCTCGCCTGCCACAGGGTTTTACCCGTCGCGGCATCAACAGCGAACACACCATCGCGACGACTAGTGAAATACAAAGTCAAACCAGACTCGGTGACTCTGCTCAAAATCGCGCTGGCCACATCGACTTTGCTATCTTCGTGTCGCCATCTAACACATCCCGTCTCGCGATCTAATGCCAGCAACCCCGCACCGCTGTCGCCATAAAAGATCGTATCTTTAGTCACCAGAGGATAAGAACGGGGCGAATTGGTTTCCAGCCCATAAGCCCACTTGAGTTCTAGTCGATGAACATTGGTTTCATTAATGCTGGTGTGTTGCGAAGATACAAAACGAGTACTGTGTTCATCAATGCCCCAAAACTGAGGAAATGCGCCAGCCAAATTGGCTTGAGTTTCCTCGCAATCTACCACTTGGGCTTGGGCTTGG
>CAJJAQ010000094.1 GCA_905182095.1 uncultured Pseudomonadales bacterium
CTTCTACGCTTTCTATTTAGATACCGGCGAACGCAAATGGGGTACACCCTACTTAAACCGCCAATTTTTCTCGCTGATCAGCGAATCTATGGCCGACGACATATTGCTCATTATGGCTAAAAGAGAAGGTCGCTATATTGCGGGTGCTTTAAACTTCATTGGTGAAAACACTCTTTTCGGCCGCAATTGGGGGTGCGTTGAAGATCACCGTTTTTTACATTTTGAGGTGTGCTATTACCAAGCCATCGACTTCGCAATAGCCAAAGGCCTTAAAACCGTTGAGGCTGGCGCCCAAGGCGGTCATAAGGTGGTTCGCGGCTACCTTCCAAGTGCAACCTACAGCGCCCACTGGATAGCAGAGCCGTCGTTTAAGGACGCAGTAGCTCGTTATCTGGACCAAGAACGCGATTACGTAGCGGAAGATATTGCCCATGTAGAGCAAAGTAGCCCATTCAATGCCAACATCGATCTAGAACAAATTCGTACAGCGCAAGTAAGCAAGCCCAATGACGATGCGTAGCTGGACCCGGCTCGGCCAGGGGCAAATACGCAAAACCGCAGAAAGGCTCAGTTGGTCAAAATGAGATATCACAATACTGCCCGTCGGTCGAAACTCTTAGAGAATATTACTTTGGTTATAAACAGAAATTTCCCACGACTTATCCTAAACTACCCACTTCAAATATCGGCTAATTAGGCATCTTGCTATGAGCGCTAAATCTACGATCAAATCCATTGTCAGCCACCACACAGAAGTAGGCAGTGAAGTATGCGTTGAAGGTTGGGTTAGATCGCGACGCACCTCTAAAGGCGGGTTTTCATTCATACATATTTACGACGGGTCTTGCTTTGACACAATCCAAGCCGTTGCAGATGAAAACCTAGCCAATTATGCAGATGTGCAATTACTCAGCACCGGCTGCTCGGTAATAATCACTGGCACCTTGGTGGAGTCCTCTGGCAAAGGCCAGGACAGAGAGATACAAGCCAATTCGCTGCAAGTTGTCGGTTGGGTGGACGATCCAGAAAGCTACCCGGTGAGTAAAAAACAGCACACCTACGAATACCTGAGAACGGTTGCCCACCTGCGGCCTCGCACCAATACCTTTGGCGCAATTGCCCGAGTTCGGCACGCTATCAGTGCTGCGGTGCACCAATACTTTAACGATGAAGGTTTTTTCTGGGTCAATACGCCAATCATTACCGCCAGCGATTGCGAAGGTGCTGGGGAACTTTTTCGCGTCTCCACATTAGACCAGATGCAACAAGGTGCTGGGGTAAAGCCCAACTACCAGGATGACTTTTTTGGTACCGAAACATTTCTTACCGTGTCAGGGCAACTAAATCTTGAGAGTCACGCCTGCGCCCTTGGTAAGGTTTATACCTTTGGCCCAACATTTAGGGCAGAAAACTCGAACACCAGCCGACACTTAGCGGAATTCTGGATGATTGAACCGGAGGTGGCTTTTGCCGATCTCGCCGCCAATGCCAAGTTAGCTGAACATTTTTTACAGTACGTTATTGGCAAAGTATTGGCACAATGCCCCCAAGACATGGCATTTTTTGCCGAGCGCGTGGATGACAAAGTCATGGAGCGATTAGCTAATGTGACAGCTAACCCGTTCACGGTAATGACGTACAGCGAAGCTGTGGAGTTACTGACCTCAACACAAAAGAAATTCGAATTCCCAGTGAGCTGGGGCACAGATCTGCAATCTGAACATGAAAGATTTATCACCGAAGAAGTCATCAAAGGCCCGGTGGTGGTAACCGACTACCCGAAGGAAATTAAGGCCTTCTACATGCGCCTAAATGACGACGAACGCACAGTGGCCGCAATGGACGTATTAGTGCCCGGCATTGGTGAAATCATTGGTGGCAGCCAGCGCGAAGAGCGCTTAGATGTACTTGATGCGCGTATGGACCCGGAGCTTGCCAAGGAGCTTTGGTGGTACCGCGACCTGCGCCGTTACGGCACCGTACCCCATGCAGGTTTTGGCCTGGGTTTAGAGCGTTTAGTGCTATACATCACTGGCATGGAAAACATTCGCGACGCCATCCCATTCCCTCGCACACCGAATAGCGCCAACTTTTAGTGGGCCCGCAGAGTCCAGAAAAACGTCTACCCACCAAGAGCATGTTGGCGGCACTGTGGCAACTCAAACAATTTGTTCTACCTTATAAAGCCGGCCTGTTTACCGGCATAGGGGCATTTGGTGTCGCTCGACTGTTCGAAGTAATGGTGCCCGCTCTGACGGCAGTTGCGATAAATAAAATGGCCAGTGGTGATTTCGAAATAAGCATGCAGGTGTTCGGCATCGTTGGTGCAGTCATTGCTCGTTATTGCGTGGTCACCTTCGCACGTTTCAATGTCAGAAAGGTGGCCCTGAAAGTTTCTTATGATCTGCGTCAGCAGCTCTTCGAAAAACTCCAACAACAAGGCTCAGAGTTTTTCGGTCAGTACAGTATTGGCGACATGATGACGCGAGCAGTAGCCGACATATCGCTGGTTCAGCGCCTAATCTCAATGGGTACAATCCTCGTTATCATTCTGATCTATGCGGCAATAGTCGGCTTCGGCTTCATGCTTTATTACTCACCAGTCTTAACACTGTTGCTACTACCGCCTATGCCAATCATATTTTTCTATGCGCAGTATTCATCTAAAGCCATGGGCATCGCTTCAGTGCAAGTACAAGAGCGACTGTCTGATTTGGGCACCCACACCCAAGAAAATCTATCTGGCATTAGAACCATCCAGGCTATGGTCCAAGAAGACAATGAAATAGATCGATTCGGCCAAACCAACCAAGCCTACGCAGACGTATTCTACGAACAAGGCCGCATCAATTCTGCCATGGCCTCTTGGATGCCCAGCCTAGCTGCGGTCTGTTCGCTGACTATATTGAGTTACGGCGGCTACCAAGTACTGCAAGGCACCCTGCCTATTGGCAACTTTGTTGCCTTCTTCATGTTAGTAGGCATGGTTGTACAGCCTTTTCGCGTGGCCGGTTTTATCATCAATTTGTTTCAGCGGGCCGCCGTCGCAAGCAGGCGCTTGTTTGAAGTATTCGATCGCCCACCTGAAATTAGTGACGAGCCAAGCGGCAACGCCCCCGCCACCATCGCGGGTAACCTGCGCATCGAAAACTTAAGTTATACCTACACTGGCGCCGCAACGGCGGCACTTAAAGACATCTCTTTTACGCTCAACCGCGGCGAAACTGTCGCTATTATGGGCCGAGTTGGCAGCGGCAAAACCACTCTACTAAAGCAAATAGTCAGACTTATTGACCCAAAACCTGAATCCGTTTGGATCGACAACCATCCAGTAAAAGATTATCCGTTGTCACAGCTACGCGCTCAAGTTGCCATGGTGCCTCAGGATCCATTTTTGTTTGCGGAACCATTAAAAGACAATCTGACCTATGACGACCCCAACAGAATGCTAGAGAAAATCTGGCAGGCAGCAACCTCAGCTGACTTAAAAAGTACAATTGACGGCTTCCCAGATAAATTAGATACACTCATTGGCGAGCGCGGCGTTACCCTTTCTGGTGGGCAAAAGCAAAGAGCAACTTTGGCACGTGGTCTAATTCGTAACGCGCCAATACTTATCTTGGACGACTGTTTCTCCGCCGTAGACACCGAGACTGAGGACCATATCCTCAGCGAACTAAAACGCCTGCGTAAAGAGCAAACTACCTTGTTAGTTTCCCATCGCGTGAGTACAGCCAGACATGCGGACAGAATAATCATTATTGACCAAGGAACGATCCTTGAGTCTGGTAGTCACGAACAACTTATTGCCCAACAGGGTTACTACGCGGAACTAGAGCGAGTACAACGCGAGGGTGCTGAAGAAGACGACCTAGAAAGACTAAGGTTGAATATTCAATGAGCACTGAGAAGACAAAGACAGAACAGTCTGGGCCGTCCAAAAAGCCAACGCCGGACCAGCGTAATTACGCTATGTTCGATGCGGATATTAGTGGCGCGGTTTTGAATATGAGTCTACTGCGGCGACTCCTGCACTGGCTAAAGCCCTACCGCGGCGCATTACTCCTGAGTACTGTATTGGTGTTGCTCGCTTCAACCCTGCAAGTGCTGTTGCCCATTCTTATTTCTCTCGTGGTAATCGACCATATTATTCAGGGTGACAGCTCATCCGACACGCCAGACTTTGGATTAATAGAACTCAACACTTGGGTTGCCAACAGCCTGGAGATACCACCACTTATCGCTGCTTGCGCCCTATACGCGACAATACAAATAATCTGGGCATTTGTTGGTCACGCCCATCGCATGACCCTCATCGGTTCCGTGATTAATGGGCTGCGCGATTTACGTCTAGATTTGTTTCGGCACTTAGAAACCAGACCGTCCTCTTTCTACGACCGAGTCGCGGTAGGTCGGGTTATGACACGAGTGACTAACGACGTGGAGGCACTATATGAACTACTCAGAGGCCTAGGCACATTGGTCGGTGAGTTTGTGCCCTTCTTTGTAGCCCTTGCGGTGATGTTGGCAATAGACACACCTCTTACCCTGATGCTACTTCTCGCCCTACCCCTTTTGGCTTTAGTCACTTACTACTTTCGCCGTTCAACACGTTTTTTGTTTCGTCAGGTCCGGCAAACACTGTCAACGCTGAATCAGACTCTGCAAGAAAATCTAGCTGGACTACAGGTAGTACAAATCTCCGACCGCCAAGCGTTCAACCTGAACCGATATACCGATGTCAATGAAGACAATCGTGCCTATGAGCATAAGCTTGCAAGGGTGGAAACACTTTATGGCGCATTCAATGAAAGCCTGGCCCACATCGCCATAGGGCTCATTCTTTACTATGGTGCCAGTCAGGTAATGACCATGACCATGAGTATTGGTGAAGTGGTTTTATTCACGCAGTTTGTTGGCATGTTATTTCATCCTGTGGTGGTTCTGGGCGAACAAACAAATATTTTGTTCCGCGCCATGGCCAGTGGAGAACGAATTTTTCAAGCCCTGGACTGGGATGAAAAAATTCACGAACCTGAAAACCCTGTAACCCTGCCTAGCCGGCTCGAAGGCAAAGTAGAATTCAATAAAGTCAGCTTCGCCTATGATCCGGCCATGCCTATTCTTAAAGACGTATCTTTCGCTATTTCCCCCGGTGAGAAATTAGCCATTGTGGGCCCGACTGGATCAGGCAAAAGCACATTGATTAGATTACTCGGCAGGTTTTACGATTTTGCCGACGAACAAATTTTCCTCGACGGCATCGATCTGAATCAAATTCATACAAGAGACCTTAGAAAACGTGTAGGCGTGGTGTTACAAGACTTTCACATTTTCTCTGGCTCAATCTACGACAACATCGCACTTGGTAACCCAAATGTCACCAGAGCTAAAGCCATAGCGGCGGCGAAAACTGTCAATGCAGATGACTTTATCAGTGCCCTACCAGAAGGTTACGACTCGGCTCTCACAGAGAGAGGGCAGAATCTGTCTCAAGGACAAAGACAATTATTGGCCTTCGCTCGAGTATTGGCAGCCGACCCAGAGATTTTAGTATTAGATGAAGCCACCGCAAACATCGACACAGAGACCGAATTGCTTATTCAAGATGCTTTGGAGCACCTGACTCAAGGGCGCACATCTATTATTATTGCTCACCGCCTGCAAACCATTCAGGAAGCCGATCGCGTACTGGTACTGGATCAGGGACAAGTGGCGGAAATTGGCAGCCATGAAGAGTTATTGGCAGCACAGGGACTATATGCAACCCTGCATGCTTTACAGTTTCAAAGCGAAGAAGCTAGCGAGGAACCTCAGTAGACAAGACAACTTTCTTAACCCAGTTTTTGAAAATCAGATCTTTGCAGCTGACTAGACACCACCATGCACAATATTCACCAATTTAATCGGAAAGAAACTTGAGCAAGATTAAAAGCGGAGACAAGTTCGAAACCGCCCAAGGCTTCAGCGCCATCAAAAACGGCATGAAGAACGGTAAGAAGAACGGTAAGAACAAAAACAACGTCGTTCTGGATACAGAGCGCAAGCCACCGTGGCTGCGAGTAGGCATCGGCGGCGGCAAGCGATATCAAGAAGTACGTGCAACCGTTAACACCCACAAGCTCGCAACGGTATGTGAAGAATCTCACTGCCCTAACATTGGCGAATGTTGGAATCATGGCACCGCTACCATCATGCTAATGGGCGCAGTGTGCACACGTGCCTGTCGTTTTTGCGCAGTAGACACCGGCAATCCGGGCGGCTGGTTAGACCTAGAAGAGCCGGCAAACGCCGCCAAATCGGTACAACTCATGGGCCTAGGCTATGTGGTATTAACCTCTGTGGACCGAGATGATTTAGACGACGGCGGCGCGCAACATTATGCTGACTGCATTCAAGCCATTAAAAAGACCAATCCTAGTACAGCTGTTGAAGCACTCACCCCAGATTTTTCCGGCAACCAGAGAGACGTTGCAGTGGTGGCTAATTCTGGTCTAGAAGTGTTTGCACAAAATTTGGAAACTGTTGAACGCCTCACTCATGTTGTGCGCGACCCAAGAGCCGGTTATCAACAAACATTAGACGTATTGGCCTATGCGAAAGAAGCAAATCCAAAAGTGCTAACCAAATCTAGCCTGATGCTGGGCATTGGTGAAACTGACGAAGAGATAGAAACGGCATTACAGGATTTGTACAAACACAATGTAGATATCGTCACTCTTGGGCAATACATGCGCCCTACTAAGAATCATCTGCCCGTTGACCGCTGGGTTACACCCGAGCAGTTTGAAGAATTTCGTGAATACGGACTAGCACTTGGATTTATGGAAGTGGCCTCTGGACCCTTGGTGCGCTCAAGTTATCGAGCAGACAAAGTATTCGCGAAAAACAATCTTGGCCTCAGTAACAATCTTGGGCTCAGTAAAAAAGACACAATTAGTGTTGTCCAAATCCAATAAGAGTTAGGGGCAACGATATTCAAAGTGCATTAGCCTCATTTTAACTACGAGGCGATCAACACTTCATTTTTTAAGGAATTTTGATGACTCATCTAGAAAAAGCCGGCTTTTCTGAGGTTGACGAGCAGGCAAGTGTGTTACGGCTTTTGGCAACCCATGCCTTCGATAAATTTGCACAAGACCTCAGCGCAGAAGATAACCAGTGGCTACAACGCCAAAGTTTTACCGGCGCTCCTGGTCAATTCGCCTGGCTGCAAAATGGCGACGTCATTATTGGTTGGGATGGCAAAGACGACTTAAACACCCTCGGGCACCTGCCAATGTCACTGCCAGAGGGGCTTTATACGATCGACAGTTCGGTTACAGACCTGCAGTTAATCGGTTGGGGGATGGGCTGCTATCAGTTCCAGCGTTACACCAAAGCTTCGCGCAAGCCGGCTAGCCTTTATCTTGCAGATGCCGCCCAGCGACAACGCGTGATCAACTCAGTATTGGCTACGTTTTTCACCCGTGATCTTATCAATACACCCGCTCAAGATATGGCCCCCTCACACCTTCAGGCAGAAGCCGAGGCATTGGCCGATCAATTTGGCGCATCGATAAACGCCATTGTGGGCGAAGCATTGCTAGATTTGGAATGCGGCGCAATTCATGCCGTAGGTAGAGCTGCCGACGATGCACCTCGATTGCTCGACATTACCTGGGGCGACCCATCTCACCCTAAAGTCACCATAGTTGGCAAAGGTGTGACCTTCGACAGTGGCGGGCTCAATATGAAGCCTTCCGGCGGCATGCGACTGATGAAGAAAGATATGGGTGGCGCTGCCATCGCAATGGGCTTGGGTTACTTGGTAATGTCCCAGCAACTACCCATTCGCTTACGTTTATTGATACCCGCCGCAGAAAACTGCGTCGCCGGCAATGCTTTCAGACCCGGCGATGTATTGCATACCCATAAAGGGCTAACTGTAGAAATTGATAACACCGACGCAGAAGGTAGATTGCTTTTATGCGACGCGCTGTCTATTGCTAGCGAGGAAAAACCAGAACTAATTGTAGACTACGCAACCTTAACTGGTTCGGCGCGCTCTGCAGTAGGCGCGGAAATCGCAGCAATGTTTTGCAATGACGACAAAGTCGCCCAAGACATTTCAACCAACGGTGTGGAGCAGGATGACCCCGTGTGGAGAATGCCACTACACAAAGGCTACGATTACATGCTGAAGAGCAAGGTGGCCGACTTGGTCAACTCCGCAGCCACACCATACGCTGGCGCAATTAGCGCAGCGCTATTTTTACAACAATTCGTTGAAGACACGCCTTGGGTGCACTTCGATGTAATGGCCTTTAACACGCGCAACCGCCCCGCTCGCTTTGAAGGCGGCGAAGCCATGGCGATGCGCAGCGTCTATGAATATCTGGAAACACGCTATGGAAAATCTTAAATCCCTAGAAGCTAGCCCCAAAGGCAACGAAGTGCCATTAACGGACTTCCTAGACAACGTGCGCTTCAACGAAAGCGGATTAATCGCCGCTATTGCCCAAGACAATACTAGCCAGCAGGTGCTTATGTTGGCTTGGATGGATCGGCGCGCCATTGAAGAAACACTCAGAGATGGCACTGTCACCTACTACTCTAGAAGCCGGCAAAGTTATTGGAAAAAGGGTGAAACATCAGGCCATACCCAAAAGCTAATTAACATGAGCTTTGACTGTGACGGCGATGCGGTACTGTTATGCGTAGAACAAACCGGCAAGGCTTGTCATACCTTTAGAGAAAACTGCTTTTACCTCAACGTACAAGGCGACAAAATTGTCGTAACCGCAGATCCAGGCTAGCGACCTCCCAAATACGCTAAAACCAAGGGTCAGCGCTCAGCGAAAGAAAGGTCTTAGCTAACAGGCGCTGAGATCACTTGCCAACAGCAGCTTCAGCCATTAATGCTTCTTGCAGCGCCAAAAAGAACTTTCCCAACAAAAGCCGCATAGCCCCATTTTCCGTATTTTTCTGCTATCAGCCTCAGCACCAACGCCATGGTTTAAAGATACTTGCCATGAGATAGCGTGCTCACTCTGTCAATTATCACGGCAAACCCAGCTTGCCTATTCAGGCGTTCCTACAAGGCATTGAGTGCAGCAATATCATCGCTATTTAGAGGGATACTTCAATTTGTATGTCCACCTGCATGAGAATTCTACCCCTCGGTTAACCATTATCGGATTCTGAAAATCCTCTAACGACAGCTCTCCAGTGTAAAAACAGTTGCAGACCTAATTGCCACCCAACAAATACGAGACCTTTTCGTAGACAACGCTACCGTTCATCAACTCGCTCTTGAATAATCTGACCTTCTCTTCTAACGTGAAGTATGAATTTCTTAACACAAGCCGTTACCTATTTGCTGATTGTGAATCTGGTAATGCCAGGCGCAGGCTGCCAATGCTTGAGTGACGAAGACGGTGCAATGAGTCATAGCTCAGGCCCTATGAGCATGCATGAGTCGACTCATGCCGAACATACAATAAGCCACCACGCCCAAAAACAAGCCCAAGTCAGCGATCAAGCGCTCGACTCTGCTCAAACCCACACCTGCCTCGAAGAAACCTGCTCCAAAAACAACAATGCTATCAGCCAAGTAGTTGCCCAAGGTCACAATGCATTGCTCATTACTTGGCATGAAGGCGAGCAAACTGAAGGCAAGTACACGGCTCACATGGTCGCCCTAGACTCATCTGATATTGCCCGGGCACCGCCTGCGTTTACACCACCGGACATCCTCAAAAGTACGACTTTTGAATCTCCTCTCACACGCTTCGATCGCCTGATCATCTAGCGCTGCACCTGTGCCAACTGCTCTATATGGGTAGTGGCAATCTCAATTCTGCAGCCAATTTATATATACCAATTGCCTGCATACCTCAAAAGCACGCCCTATATGCGCGGTGCTTTATCGAATTGATAAAGGTTTAGATGTGAACGAAAAAAGTACCAGCACAAACTCATTCCCTTGGGTTAGAGCCATACTAGTTATAGCAGCGACAAGCAGCGTTTTGGGTTGCGCGAGCTTTGCGGAAAACAATGCACAAAGCAGCAGCAAAAACAGTACCAAAGACAGTACCAAAGACAGTACCAAAGACAGTGCGGCGGTGTCTGTAACGGCAGTAGGCGGCAGCGAACTCCTCTTCAGCGACACGCCTCTTACAGCTAATGAAGCCGTTCAGATAGCGCTCATAAATAATCAAAACCTAGCGGCGATTTACGCCGAACTTGGTTTTGCAAAAGCCGAAGTATTTGCCGGAGCAAGGATCAGAAATCCACTACTGTCGTTTAGCCAATTCAATTCAAACGCAGGCATTGACCAAATCATTTGGGGTATCAGCGCCTCTTTAACAGACCTCATCACGCTACGGTCGCGAAAGAAACTGGCAGCAACCCAGTCTCTGGCCATCGAGCAAAAAGTCCAAGCCTTCGCAATGGCCACTCAAGCCCTCACCTACCAACATTACTACCAGTACTTGGCGAGCAAACAGCGACTGCAGGTATTTCAAGAAATCAGCGCAATCAGCGACCTAATCTTGGAGACCACCCAGCGCTACAGTGATGCAGGGAACGTCACCGCGTTGGAACTGGCTGAAGCAAAAATTGAGACAAGCGAAGCGAAACTAGGCCTACTGAATGCACAGGCAGCGGTCCTGATGGCTAGAACAGAAATGTCAGAAGTCTTGGGCGTTCGGGCCAGCCAAAATTGGCGTTTACCGGAGCAGCTCCCCATACCAAACAAGGCGAGCCTTTCATTCAACAATAACTCCGGGACCAAAGGTAACAGAGCAAAAGATTTACTCCAGCAGGCGCTACAACAACGGTTAGACCTTCAAGCAGCACAAACAAAAATCAACGCACTCGCGTTACAACTCAAAAGCGAAAAATTGACCAACAATATTGGCGCCATTGAACTAGGCGCCGAACGCGAACGTGAGTCCGATGGCGAGCGCTTAACTGGCCCCAATGTTGAATGGGAAATACCCGTATTTTCTCAGGGCCAAGAGCATCAGCTGAAAATTGCCGCTGAGATGGAAATTGCTCAGGCAAAACTTAGGCACCTCACTCTAGAGCTCGACAACGGCATAGCACTGGCCTTAGCGGGAAGGGACAACTCTGCCAACAAAATCAAACAGTACCAAAACCATTTACTCCCCGCACAGGCAAACGCAGTGGCGCGCAACCAAGAAAAACAATTCTTTATGTTGATCGGCGTATTTGAAGTTTTACAGAGAAAAAAACATCAATACAAATCACTCCTAGGCTTTGTCGACGCAGTAGAAGAATATTGGCAGGCGAATACCGCACTGGCAAAAGCCGTGGGTGTATCCCCAAGGGTATTTATAGATGAGGCTAATAACGAGTCATTGGGAATAGAGGACTACCTACAATCAGGCCAAGGTGCTCACGCGCCTGAGAAAAATCACGAACACGAACAAAAACAAAA
>CAJJAQ010000095.1 GCA_905182095.1 uncultured Pseudomonadales bacterium
CAGTTGGTAATAATCAAGCCAACAAATACTGACAAGCTTTTAGAAATATCGTAGGCAACTGCTTGGAGCACTTGGTCCACCACAATCACTAACGAGGAAATAATCGTCATCTGCACGATGATACGAATATTTGTTGGTACGCGGTTACGCACTAAGGAAACCGCAAGGTTAGACATTGTTGTAACGAATATAACCGCAATGCACATAACCAGCGTTGTGGACATATTGATTGTCACCGCCAATGCAGAGCAAATTCCAAGAACCTGCAATGCAATGGGATTATTATTAAAGATTGGGTCAATTAAGACTTCTTTTTGCGATGCCATGATTTATCCCTGTGCCACGCCGTTGATTTTGAGTTTCTGGATGTAAGGACCAAAGCCCAACTCACCGCTCCAGAAGTTAACCAGATTTTGCACGCCCCGGGTTGTGAAGGTCGCTCCAGAGAGCGCGTCTACTTCGTAGCTGGCTGCAGTACTATTGACAGGTGAACGCTGCTTCACTAAGCGCACGTTTGGCTCGCCTTGGTCGTCATAAAGACGCACACCCTGCCAGCGTTGCTTCCACTTAGGGTTGTCTACCTCACCGCCCAATCCAGGCGTTTCTTTATGCGAATAAAAGCCAAGTCCAGATATAGTGTTTAAATCACCATCCAATGCTAGGTACCCATATAAGGTGCCCCACAGTCCGTAGCCACGAACGGGTATGACTAATTTTTCTACACCTGCGCCGTTGGTTTTGATGTAAACCAAGGAGACATTCTCGCGTCTACGTAGCGTTGCAATGTCTTCATCAGAAGTTAGCGAAATAGACTGCGATGCGTCGCCAGCTGTTTTGATCGGGTCATAAGACGCTATGTCATCGACGTCAACATATTCACCGCTCTGCAAGTTAACTGCTCGAACAGTGAACTGCGCAAAGAGCTCTTCGATAGATTTGCCATCGTCCGACTCTGTGGCATTAGCTGCCATCAGCCCTGCCGCACGCAGAATATTTTTCTTTTGGTCCAGCTCTTTGTTGAGTTTTTGGATTGGCTTTAATGCAACAGCCATTCCTGACACAACTACCGAGCAAACTAAGCAAAGGAATATCGCTATAAAAAACGTATTACCTAAACTGTCTTTATCTAACTTAGCCACGGGCCAGTCTCCTTTTAATATTCGCCTGCACTACAAAGTGGTCGATCAATGGCGCAAATAGATTACCGAACAAAATTGCCAGCATCATGCCTTCAGGAAACGCAGGGTTAACGACACGAATCAGTACACACATAAAGCCGATAAGGATGCCGTAGAACCAACGGCCGTTGTTCGTCATAGCAGAAGAAACTGGGTCCGTGGCCATAAACACCGCACCGAACGCCATGCCTCCCAACACAAGGTGCCATTCAAAAGACATTGCAAACATCGGGTTGGTTGAGTCAATTGAATTGAACAACGACGCGGTTAAGAACGCGCCAAGGAATACACCAGTCATGACTCTCCAGGAGGCAATGCGGGTTAAACAAAGGAGTACACCAGCGATCAATATAGCCAGCGTTGACGTTTCGCCCATAGAACCTGGCATGTAGCCAATAAACGCATTCCACCACTCAACACCAACGCCTGCCTCACCGTCCAAAACCCAACTGCCTAATGGCGTTGCTTGAGTCCAACCGTCAACGGCAACCCACACCGCGTCGCCAGACATTTGCGCAGGGTAAGCAAAGTACAAAAACGCTCTGCCAGTTAACGCCGGGTTAAGGAAATTCTTACCTGTACCGCCAAATACTTCTTTACCGATAACGACACCGAAGATAATACCAATTGCTGCCATCCATAAAGGAATTGAGGGCGGTAAAGTCAGAGTAAATAAGATCGAAGTAACAAAATAGCCTTCGTTAACTTCATGTCCACGTTTTGACGCAAACCATATTTCAAAAATAATACCCGCAACAAAAACGGTGATATAAAGAGGAATAAAGTACGCTAGGCCGTGTACAAGGCAATCAAACAGACTATTTGGGTCGAAACCCACTAGACCGTTAAGTAGCATGCCACGCCAGTTCGTAACTTCACTTTGCCCAAGTGCTTGCATGGCCTCATTGGCATTCAAGCCGACAAAATAGCTGCCTACAAATACGGGAATAAACGCACACAACCAAACCGTGATCATGATGCGTTTTAAATCTAGCGAGTCGCGAATGTGCGAAGCGCCAGCTGTTATCTTACCCGGTGTATATAGGGCAGTATCGATTGCTTCATAAGCTGGATACAGCGCTTCTAAGCGCCCACCTTTTTCAAAGGTAGGTGCCAAATCATCTAGGAAGGACCTTAAACTCATAGGGCTAACCCTCCTTTTCTATTTGTGAGAGTAAATCTCTTAACACAGGGCCAAACTCGTATTTACCAGGACATGCGTAGGTGCATAAAGCGATATCGTCTTCATCTAACTCAAGGCAACCCAACTCAATGGCCTTTTCAATATCACCTACTAACAAGCTACGCATGAGCTGGGTCGCAAGAATATCTAAAGGCATGACTGAGTCATAAGTACCAATGGGCACCATGCCTCGTGAGCTACCGTTGGTACTGGTATTGAAAGCAACGCTTTTTTCACCAATCCACTTAGATAAGAATGCGGGGAAAACCGAATGCTTATTTGCGCCTGGGCGTAAATAGCCGATCAAGCGGCGTTCGCGATCTTCAGGCAAAACAGATACTTGGTTATGATAGCGGCCAAGAAAACTGACTAAGCCTGTCGCAGTACGGCCAGACAAAACAGAACCAGAAATGACCCGCTGTTCGCCGTCGACAACTTCACCCGCGGTGAGTTCATCTAAATTTGCGCCCATCACTGTTTGCACCAAACGCGGGTTCACCGCACCTGGACCAGCAATAGAAATAACGCGGTCGGTATAAATTCGACCAGTCAAAAATAAGTGGCCAAAGGCAATAACATCTTGGTAGCCGACAAACCAGACAGTCTTATTTTGCCCTACTGGATCAATGAAGTGAATGTGTGTTCCTGGCAATCCAGCTGGGTGGATACCTGAAAAAACATGATTCGTAACAGCGCTGTCATTTGATGCCGCTAAGGCTTGACTGTCGTCTTGGCAAAGGTGGACTGGGCCATCTGTTAGCTTCGCCAAAACCGCAAGGCCCGCTGAAAATGCACCTTCGTTAGCCGCGATTACGACCTTAGGGTCGGCAGCTAGAGGGTTAGTATCTATTGCCGTAACGAAAATCGAATTTGGCGTAGTCGTAGGTGCCGGCACCCGAGAATAAGGTCTCGTTCTCAGCCCAGGCCAACTACCACTGGTTAGAAGTTGATCTACCACCTCTTTGCGCTGCAAAGATTCAATTTCTTCCTGTGAAAAAGCTGGAAAAGTCTCTTCGCCGCCAGCAGTTACCTCAACGACAACACTTATAAAGGCGCGTTTTGCGCCTCTATTAATGCCGGTTACAGTACCCGCTACGGGTGACGTGTAGACAACGCCTTCAGTTTTTTTGTCTGAAAACAGCGACTGCCCTTTTCTGACCTGATCGCCAACAACAACATTCATGGTGGGCTTCATACCAGGAAAGTCATCTCCGAGAACTGCTACCGACCGAACACCCCGACCTTCTTCAACAACCTGCGCTGGTTTACCTGCAATGGGTAAATCCAAGCCTTTTTTAATCTTAATCATGAGCACCTATTTTAACGCTTCGCCATTGTTGCTGCCCCAATGAACTAGATTACCCATTGGCCAACATAACGCTTTAAGAACTAATTAATTTCTACGTAACGTAGAAAGCATCGAATGGACTGTAGGTCATAGCTGCAAGACAACTACCCTAGGAAGATTTCTACACACAAAAAGTGCGCGCAAACGAGGCCGCAGGAATTATAAGGATCTGGGCTTTTATTGCCAATGTTCTTATTACCTTAGGCAACAATTATTGGCATTTTGACGTCTTTTTGCGCCAGTAATGCAAATTCTGCCCATGACAGACCATTGCAAGACCATTGCAAAGGTGGTTCGCGGCTATTTCTTAGGGTTCTTCAAGGGGTAAGATGCTCAGATAGAGGCCTATAGCTGAGCGAGGTCGTTGATTTAAAGACCTATAGCTAAAAGTAAGGGCTAAAAGTATGGACTCGCGCCAATCAACCTCGTTCACTAAAGGTTAACAACTATTCTGCGACTGCTGCTTGCTTGACTAATATTTCATGGGGGTTGGCTTGGTCGTCTAGGTTATAGCTCACCACGTCCCACGCATCATCACAGCGCAGCAAAGCACGCGCTAGTTTGTTGTTTAGCGCATGGCCAGACATATACCCATTGAAGGCACCCAATATTGGTCTACCTAGAAGATAAAGGTCGCCAATTGCATCCAGTAATTTGTGTTTAACAAACTCGTCGTGGTAGCGCAGCCCGCCTTCATTGACAACACTGTGATCGTCAATACCTACAGCATTTTCCAAACTAGAACCCAAGCATTTATTAATTGCTTGAGCGTGAGGAAGTTCCTCGAGTAGCCCAAAAGATCGAGCACCACTCACAGCATTTTCATATGAGGTGGTAGCAAAATCTAATTCCGCATATTTTGGATAGCGATTAAACACCGCATGATTAGCCACAAAGGTATATCCGGCTTTAAAGCCTGCATAAGGCTGCAAGGACGCTGTCGCCTCTCCTTGGCTTACCGATATTTCTCGGTTAATTCTTATAAATTGTTTGGCTTCGTCTAATTCTAAAATGCCCACACTGTTAATCATATCAATGAAGGGCGCGGCGCTGCCGTCCATAATCGGCACTTCTTCAGCAGACAGCTCAATAACTAGGTTATCTATGCCCAACCCCCACAAAGCGGACATTAAGTGTTCTACCGTTGCCACATTAATAGGACCGCGGGAAATAGTTGTAGAGAGTGCTGTATCCGAAACACTTTCAGCGCAAGCCAGGACGCTATTAGGGCCATCGATATCAGCGCGAACAAATTGAATGCCAGAGCCTGCTTTGGCTGGACGAAGACTCATACGAACTTTTGCGCCGGAATGAACACCAATTCCAATTGCATGTACCGGGCTTTTAATTGTTCGTTGTCTGAACATATACTTCCTAAATATCCGCTGGAATAGTCTGCTTGCTAAGAAATTCTAATTTCACAGTGCATGCATCTTAACCGAAGTCGATATCCTACAGCCGGCTCTGAAAAAAATGAAGGAAAAATGAAGGGAAAAATGGATAAAAATGAAACGAAATGTTACAGAAATAACAACATCGGGTCCAAATCACGGACAAACGTTTCAAAATGTAAGTAGCAAGGGTTTATTGCTCACATCCATCCCAAATATTGTAAATAGGAATAGGGATAGGGATAGAAATAGCCTATCTGTGTTATCTGTCTGTGCGGAATTGGCAGATCTGCTGACATACCATTAGACTACAATCTATCCCGCAGCCACCCACAAGAACTAAGCACGCACCATGGAGTTTAGCCGTTGAAAAGCAATAAGTTGATTTGTGTGGCGCCAATGATGGCGTGGACCGATAAACACTGCCGCTTTCTACATAGGCAATACGCACCGTCTGCGCTTTTATTTACAGAAATGGTGACTACGGGCGCCCTACTTTATGGCAAGCAAACGCATTTGTTAGACCACGATCACTGCGAGCACCCCGTTGCCCTGCAGCTAGGTGGCAATGATCCTGCTGCGCTGGCCGAGTGCGCGGCAATGGCCGAAGAGCGAGGCTTTGATGAGGTGAACATCAATGTGGGCTGCCCCTCAGATAGAGTGCAGAAAGGAACCTTTGGTGCCTGCTTGATGCGCGAACCTGAGTTGGTCGCTGAATGTGTGAAAGCCATGCAAGCACAATGTTCCATCCCCATTACGGTGAAATGTAGAACCGGTATTCAAGTAAAGGGCGACAACAACGAATTCGCAACCATGGATTTTTTACAAAATTTCATTGCTCACATCGTCGACGCCGGCTGCCAACGGGTTTACCTACACGCAAGAGTCGCCGTACTAGGGGGACTCTCTCCTGCTCAAAATCGAGAAATTCCACCGTTGACTATGGACAAGGCTAAATCCATTAAGACGCAGTACCCCGCTTTGGAGCTCGTTGTTAATGGTGGCATTACCGATCTTGAACAAGCAGAAGAACTGTTAGGCTGGGCCGATGGCATTATGATAGGCCGCGCCGCCTACCATAACCCAAGGTTCCTGAGCCAGTTGGAAGAAAAAATTTACAACCCCAACTTCACCTATAGTGAAGAAGACATCCTCGACAGTTACCAACGTTATGCCGAAGTTTTTTTGCAAAACGGTGATCGGCTGCATAGCCTAACTAAGCATCTCTTACATTGCTTTAATGGCAGACCTGGGGCGCGAAGATTTAGACAAATCCTGAGCGATCAAAGCAGACTGAAAGATAACGATATAAGCCTCATCGCAGAAGCTTATGATCAAGTGAGTAAGACCAAACAAAACTAAATTACATACACTAAATTACATACACTAAATTACATAAAAGGAAACTTATGCTAAGCAGTTTACGCAAGCTCTTTAGTCGTGAAGAAGAAATAGAAGACGGCGCAGTACTAGACCCAGCACTGGCTGCCGCGGCCTTAATGTTTGAAGTCGTTTGGGCCGATCACGAAATTTCCCAAACTGAATTAGACACTGCGAAACACCTGCTAAAGCAAATGTTCTCTGTGCAAGAGGATGTAGTAATGGGCATTGTTGCTGACGCAGAAGTCAGACTCAAAGAGAGCGTGGGCGTACATGGCTATACGAATTTTTTGAATGATGCCATGACCGAGGAAGAGAAATTTTCCGTAGTCACCGCGCTTTGGCAAATTGCCCTAGCTGAAGATGGCATCGACGTCATGGAGGAACATTCTATTAGAAAGACTTCAGACCTTTTGTACCTGTCTCACTCCAGATTTATTGAGGCAAAACTTAAGGCCAAAGCTCTTTAACAGAAGCTCTTTAACAGAAGCTCTTTAACAAAAGCTCTTTAATCAAGGCCGGTGAATAAGATCTTACTCCGGCACTAATCCCAAGAAGAACGGGTTTGCTCCATGGCTTCTAACTCAAGGGCATCAACCAACTGTTTAAAAGCGGTTTTGTTTGCATCATTCATCGACATAAGCAGACGGTGGGCCTCAATGACTTTGTCTCGCGTACCGTCCACTGCTAGGTCTGACAATGCGGGCAGGGTTTGCAGCTCAAATGCGCAATTTTCCACATCAGAGACAATGGCAAAGACATCGTCAAAACCCATATTCTGCAGAATGCGTTGAATATTCGGCGAGTTACAAATCAGTGTCGGCACGTGCCCTTTCAGAGCTTTAACTCCTAGCGACAGTTTTGCCAGGCTGCCCAGCGCGGTACTGTCTATCACCTTAGTCGCTGTTAAATCTACAATCACCGCACAAAAATTTACGTCCCCAAGCATGCTTTGGCAATAGTTGTCGAAAGCATTGCACAGGCCAACGCGCACATCACCCTCGAAGCGAATGATATGGGTTCCGTCACTATCACCTACGTTGATACTACCCGTCACCTATTAGTCCTTTGTCAGTGGCAGAATTTACCGGCGGCAGCATACTCCTCAGGAGATACGTTTTACAGCCATTAAACTCATATCGTCTACACCCTCAAACTGAGCCCTTAACATATCCCACAACGACGCTGCGCCATCACTTTGTTCAATGGCTTGCAGCAAAGCGGCTTCTTTTTCCGCAAGGTCAGTTGGTGTCAAGCAATCGAGTACGCCGTCAGAAAAAACCAGCAACTGGGCACCCGTTGGAATTTCAATAGAGTCCGAATGGTAATGGGCATCGGGGAACAACCCTAGAGGCTTGCCACTTTGCTCCAAAACACTTATTCCACCCTGGTCGTTCACCAGTAAGGCTGGCGGGAATTGGGCGCCTGTACTGTAATGCAGCACATTTGTTTCTTTGTCGATAATGCCAAGAAACATCGCCACATGTTTTTCAATAGACTGCTCAATAAGCGTCGCGTTTATCCAACCAAGCATTGCACCGGGTGAGTTAAATGACGGGTTACCAAACTTTTGTTGCAAGCGCCAAGAAATGTTTTTCAATTGTACGGTGAGTAATGCCGAAGAAGCGCCATGGCCTGCCACATCCGCCAAAAAACAGGCGAGGTATTTGTCTTGAAGAGGAAAATAATCAACAAAGTCACCACTCAATATGAGAGAAGGCGCTAGCCACCGCGAACACAAAAACCTATCAATGGTCTTATCTTGTTTTGGCAGCATGCCACGCTGAATCTGTTGACCCAGCAACTGATCTTGCTCGAGTTCAAACTGCATGTCGACCAGTCGCTGAGAACTCTCCTCGAGCTGGCGAACTGTCTGCTTAAAACGATTTTCAACATGCGCAATGCGCTGTAACAAATCATCGTCGCCTAACTGTAAGGGCCAACAATCTATACAACCCAGGGCAAAGGCAGCGTGTAATATTTGCGCTGACGGCAGCTCATGACTAATCAACACACAACAATTTAGCAGGTTTGCGTCAGCGCATTGCTGAAGATCCTCGACGCTGAAACAGGCGACTAACTCAAGGTTCTGGGGCTTAGCTAATGGTTCATGAAGCGGCAGGTTTTCGGCGCTAATTTGACTGACACTGCCAAAGCCAATGCGCTCGATCTTTTGGACAAACGCATCTGCGAGTTCAGTATTTGTGTTCAGTACTGCCAGGCTTATGGACACATTAAAGCCCTGTTATCACTGCTGTGTAGGATTCAGAAAAATACTCTTCTTCAGCGACATGCACAAGACCCAGAGCACAGAGCTGAATGAGAGAAAATCGCCCTGGCGCATGCTAAGCCAGACCAACCCGCCGTTCCTCGAGCAATAATTTGGCTTCAACGCGTTTTTCGGAAACCTTCCATTGGGTTGGAGGCAATGGATGTGCGCTGATTTTTTGCCGTGAAACCGGCTCGGCAAAAAACTTCAGCCGCAGCTCTTCCACATAAAATTTCAATTCCAAAAGATGCCCTGGATCATGTAACTCATTGCCGCCTATAGCCGCCAAACGACTCTCAAGGGGCTGTAGTTGCTGGATGAGTGCCCTATCTCTTGGCACGTGACCTTGGAGGTTTTCCAATCTTGTAACGACACCTTGCAAAAATCGCGGTAACAGCGGCAAAAAGCGCTGCGGCGTAATTTGTAAAACATTGCCCGGCACTATGCGCTGAATATGTTTACGAATATCGTCAACACTGTCTGCGTAGGCGCTAGAGGCAAAGCCATCTAGCTTATTTACAATGGAAAAGCGCTGCTGCAAGGCATCCGTAAGGTACCTAACCGTGTCACGAAAAATGTCGTTCAAATCGCCTCTATGCGCATCCAACCGCTGAGCAAATTCATCGGCGCTGGCAGGCAACTCCCTACCCTCAAAATAGCAGTACCAAGCCACATTAAGCATCAACTGCTCGCGCAGGATTTCTGCGCTGCCTATACCCGCGAAATACAATCCCAGTTGTTTTTCCTTGGCAAGCTCACGACGGAAAAAGTTCGCCGGTTTACCGACCTGAAGCAAAGCTAACTTTGAGTAACCTAATCTATTTGCCTGGTCTCTAAGCTGAGCGGTTTCAAACAACTTCAACTGAACGCCGTCATCGGCGTCTACCAAACCGGGGTAGGCCATAACCGGTGCCATGCCCTCTTCTACAACAACGTGCTGAAGAATTTCCGCATCCGGAAATTGTTGCAAATTCTTTCGTTCATAAACTTCAAAGACTTGCGTCGAGGCCGCAGTTTCAACATTAGATAACTGAGCTTTAATTTGATTGAGATCTCTGCCTGCGGCAAGAATACGGCCCTGTTCATCGACCACTCTGGTATTAATCTGTAAATGGGTAGGAATCCGCAGTGCATCCCAATCTGCAGCATCCACCGAAATCCGATATAGGTCCTGCAGTACGGAGCCTAAGGCTGAAAGAAAACGGCCTTGCCGATAAATGTTGTCAGCAAGCAATCGAGCTACGATTTCTTCAAGTTTGTCCGGTAACGGCGCCAGTAATTTGCGCTTATTTTTTGGCAATGTGCGCAGCCATTGCTCAACCACGGCAGGAAACATGCCCGGCACAGACCATTGCAGCGGCTC
>CAJJAQ010000096.1 GCA_905182095.1 uncultured Pseudomonadales bacterium
TCGACGAACAACCAATACCTGAAACTTTAGCAAAACGATGCGGTGGCAACGAAAGCTCAGCACAGGCTTGCACAATAGCGGCACTTACCGAATCGTGACCACAGCCAGCGCAGAGAGTGGAAACTGAACCTTCATAATCACGCCGTGTCAGGCCTATTTCATTTACCGGCAGTTTCGGGTGATGAATCTTGGGTTTAACAACGAATGTCATGATTGCACCTCTGTCACTCGGGACAATTTATTCTCAATGTAGTAATCGGATATTTGATCAGTAATGGTGTCCGCGGAGATAGATAACCCTGCGTAATAAAGTACCGAAATCAACTTACTTGGATTTGTTTGCAGTTCATTAATCAACAATGTGCGCATTTGCCCATCTCGATTTTGCTCGGCAACGAAGATCAAATCGTGAGCAGCAATAAACTGCTCTACTTCTTCGCCAAACGGAAATGCCCTAACCCGACAAGTATCCATATGGATACCATTCTGGGCTAAGTTATCTAATGCTTCTGGCATCGGTAATGCGGTAGTACCGTAGTATAAAACCCCTACCGACTGCCCTCTCTCAACCACCTGAGCTGCTGGGACCATTGCCCTAGCGGTCTGCCATTTCTTCTGCAGACGCTCCATGTTGCGCTGATAAACCTCGCCGGATTCGGTGTAAACAGCGAATTCGTCACGAGAAGTACCACGAGTGAAGAAGGCACCCTTCTCGGGATGTGTTCCGGGATAAGTGCGATAACCGATACCGTCACCGTCAACATCTAAATAGCGACCAAAGACTTCAACTTCGTCTAAATCTTTAGCCGATAACACCTTGCCCCGGTCATAGCGGCGACTGTCATCCCATTCAAATGGTTCACTCAGATTATCGTTCATTCCCAGTTCTAAGTCGCTGAGCACCATGATAGGTGTCTGCAAACGATCAGCCAGATCTAAGGCCTGAGCTGCAAAATCGAAACACTCTTTGGGTGTAGAGGGGAATAATAATGGGTGCTTTGTATCACCATGTGAGGCGTAAGCCGCACCAATTAAATCCCCTTGCTGAGTACGGGTTGGCATACCTGTAGATGGGCCTGATCTTTGGATGTCCCAGATAACCGCCGGAATTTCAGCGAAATAGGCCAAACCAAGAAACTCGGACATTAGTGAAATGCCAGGACCACTGGTTGCGGTGAATGAACGCGCGCCATTCCAAGCCGCACCAATAACCACACCAATGGCTGCCAACTCATCTTCAACCTGCAAAAAGGCAAATTTCTTTTTGCCCGTTGCTTTGTCGATTCGCAGCACATTACTGTGGTTCTCAAAACTTTCCGCCACTGACGTAGATGGCGTAATTGGGTACCAAGCACAAACTGTTGCGCCACCATAGACACTGCCTAAACCGGCTGCATCATTGCCGTCAATCATAATGCGATCGCCTACCGCATCAGAACGTTTTACTTGCAACGGTAGCGGCGCATCCAAATAATTCAGCGCGTAATCTCTACCTAATTCTAACGAGCGGATATTCGGTTGTATCAGCGCATCCTTGCCCTTGTATTGGGTTGCTACCATGCCGGTAATGACATCAAATTCGATATTCAGCAAACCCGCCAACGCTCCTAAATAAGCGATGTTTTTGAACAAACTGCGCTGCTTCGGGTCGGTGAATTCCGGCAGCATCATGGAAGAGATGGGAATGGCTATTTCATGGATATCATCGCGCTTGAGGGCTTTCGCCAGGGGCTTAGAGTTATCATAAAGTAGGTACCCTCCCGGAGAGATGCTGGCAACGTCTTCAACTAAGGTTTCGGCATTCATGGCCACCATGATGTCTACGCCTTCGCGACGTCCCAAGTAGCCCTTCTCGCTGACTCTGACCTCAAACCAAGTCGGCAGGCCTTGAATATTTGAGGGAAAGATATTTCTCGTAGCCACGGGAATACCCATACGAAAAAGTGCTTTGGCAAACATGCCGTTGGCGCTGGCGGAACCAGAGCCGTTAACGTTGGCAAAGCGGATAACGAAATCATTGTACTTGATAGTCATTCTGCGTAGGACCCCAACTGAGGAACGTGGACAATAGAGCGTTGCATATCCCAGGCGTTAGTCGGACAGCGTTCAGCACACAAACCACAGTGCAGGCAGACGTCTTCATCCTTCACCATGACCCGAGCCGTTGGCAATACATCAGAAACGTAAATGTCTTGTTCTGTATTATCAGCCGGTGCGGTTAATTGCATACGCAGTTGCTCTTCGTCAGCGTTGGCAACGAAAGAAATACAGTCCATTGGACAAATATCAACACAAGCATCGCATTCGATGCACAAGTTTTCGGTAAACACTGTTTGTACATCACAGTTCAAACACCGTTGAGCTTCTTTTTCCGCCAAAGCTTGGTCAAAACCAAGTTCTACTTCAACCCGAAGATTCGACAGCGCAGAAGTCTTTTCAACCAACGGTACGATATGCCGACTGGCATCGTCGTGCTCCGCGTCGTAGGCCCACTCATGCATACCCATCTTGGTGGAAATTAGATTCACACCCTCTGGCGGTCGATCTGCAATTAGGTCCTGCCCTTGGCAAAACAGATGCATACTGATTGCTGCGCGATGAGCATGAGCAGAAGCCCAAATAATATTTTCTGGCCCAAAAGCACTGTCGCCACCAAAAAACACTTTGGGGTTGGTCGTTTGCAGCGTCACTTCGTTCAATGTTGGGCAATCCCACTTATCAAACTCAATGCCAAGGTCTCTCTCTATCCAAGGGCAGTGATTGTCTTGGCCAATGGCCATAAGCACATGATCAGCTTCAATAAAGACATCTGGTTCGCCACTGGGTTCATAACGTAGACGGCCATCTTCGCCTTTTACTGGGGTGACACACTCAAAAATTATGCCTTGTAGCTTGCCGTCTTTATGGACAAATTCTTTTGGTGGTCGGTTGTTAATAATAGGAATGCCTTCGCGCATGGCATCGTCTTTTTCCCACTCTGAAGCTTTCATCACTTCGAATGCCGAACGCACTACAACGCTCACAGATTCGGCACCCATACGCAGAGAAGTACGACAGCAGTCCATTGCGGTATTACCGCCACCCATAACAATGACCTTACCCTTCATTTCGGTAATGTGGCCAAAGGCGACACTGGACAGCCAATCAATACCAATGTGGATATGCTTGTCTACTGCCTCGCGGCCTTTCAGCTCCAAGTCGCGACCTCGCGGCGCACCTGTGCCGACAAAATAGGCATCGAAATTCATATCCATCATGGCTTTCATGCTGGTGATTTCTTGACCGAAATGGCAGTGCACACCCATATTAAGAATGCGATCTACCTCTTCATCGAGGACCTCTTCGGGCAATCTAAAAGCCGGAATCTGGCTGCGCATAAAGCCACCGCCCTTCTCATCCTGCTCAAATAAATGCACTTCATAACCCAACGGCAAAAGGTCTCTAGCCACAGCTAAGGAAGCTGGGCCTGCACCAATCAGGGCAACTCTTTTGCCATTTTTTTCGGTAGGTACATGGGGCATAAAGGCCGTAACGTCGCCCTTATTGTCTGCGGCAACCCGCTTTAGACGACAAATAGCCACCGGTGTTTCTTCTGTTCTCACTCGGCGACACGCAGGTTCGCAAGGACGATCACAAGTGCGCCCTAAGACGCCAGGAAACACATTTGAGTCCCAGTTCAGCATATACGCTTCGGTATAACGTTCTTGTGCAATTAATCGTATGTACTCTGGTACTGGTGTGTGCGCCGGACAGGCCCACTGACAATCCACTACTTTATGAAAGTAGTTCGGATCAAAAATATTGGTTGGTTCCATAAACTCCCTGTCGCCCCATTACTGCTCAGCTAAAAGCCTTACTAGTTATGCCTCCCTCGGCCTATGATTCAACTATCACACAGATAAATTGCTTATCCCCTTATCGCGCATGACCGCTGAATCCCGTGTCACCTTTCTTATATGAAGAATTTCCATGACCTATGAACTTTAGCGTAGCGGAAATGGGAACACCAGTACCTAGTTACACCTCAAATCATTTGTTGTTATAAAGTTTTGGGTGGCGCTTTTAACGGCGCTTTGTGCAAAATACTTGGGTCTTTTTTCACCTTCTTGAACATCAAAACTTTAACCCGACGGGGAAGCAGGTAGTATGTCCCGCTGACGGCCCAACAGCTGACGTGTGTAACGGTGATGGCAGCATACGCAAGCTTAAACAAGCTGATCGATGAATCAATATCGTCGCCACGTATAAACCGCAGCAGCCAAAGCACATTCTGCGAAGGTGTGTTAGCCCTCGAGTTAACGCATGGGCAAAATAGAGGTCCCGGGC
>CAJJAQ010000097.1 GCA_905182095.1 uncultured Pseudomonadales bacterium
AATGAGCAAATTCTTCGCTGCAGGGGATTTCGTTATTTGTACTAAAGACAGTTTGAGTATGGTGGCTGAAGCCATCTATACGAATAAGCCGGTGTTTATCTTTGCCCCCAGCAATGGCTCGGATGGCAATATGACGGCAAACGATAAGGCAGCCTATAACTCATATGCAAAGTCGAATTTTATATACCCACTTAACGAGGCTTCTTCCACCGTAACAGTTGAAGAAGGCCGCCATTTATTGGAAGACGTCCAAAAGATGATATTCATAGCCATCAAGAGCTTAGTCGATGAAGATCAGCAGTCTTCCGGCTGCTAACTTTTTCACTTAACTTGCAGCATATGCTGTGCCTAAATCGCCAAGTGTGACTCGCGCTAAACGCCAGGTTATTAAAGAAACTGTGGGCGGGGTGAAAGTCTTAAGCAAAGGCCGCTGACAAACCGTCGACATTGTCTTCGTTTTTATGCATTATCGCAGCATGGGAAATGATCAAATTATTGTGGTTTCCTGTTGTTGTCGGGATGCTTTCTACCCAGAACGTTGCCGCATAGTCAAAGCTAGTACTTATTTAGGTGCTATATTTTTGATATTTTTTTCCACCTTGCTTGTCGCTGGTGGCGGCCTAGTTTTACGCGACGACATTTGTATTGTTAGTCTTGGGTTTTATGAGGCTCATTTTACGGCTTATCAAACAAATACTAGTGGAAACACAGAATTTTGCGATACCCTACCCGATCTGGGTGAGACGCTGTTTGTACTAGATTATCTCCATGACAGTATGGCAAAAGTGCCTATCGATTTTAGAGTGGTGAGAGATACAACTGGCATGGGCCAGTTTGTGCAATCTCAGGATCTGCCGCCTATAGAAGACTTAGAAGCAATTACTGTGTTTTACCAACCGCCGTTAGTGGAGTCAGATGCCTCTCTGCAAATCAATGTAACATTTGCCCAGGCTGGTAATTACATCGGTATTGTTACCGCCGGTCATCCCACAAAAGATCTTCTGTATACTGCGGTATTTCCATTTTCTGTCGGTCGGTACTATGATTTCGGTATGGCCACTGTGATTTTGTTTTTCTTCTCCGTGTTCTTGGTCTGGCTGTTGTTCACCTATTTTTACCGCCGCCCAAGCATTACTGCATTATGAGTCGCTCAAGCTGGTTAGTTGTTATTTTTCTGACGATTTCTTTAATTTCTTTTCCGCCTCATTGGTACCCTTATTCGTTAAGAGTCACACTAACCGACTGGATTGGCGTACCGGAATATCGGGCGCTCCCTGTATCTATTCCCCCAGCGCCTTTAGATGCAGAAAAATTTTGCCCAGAGGATCTTCACCTATGGCGGCAAAAATTGATTATTGATGGTGTTGAAGTGCGGGCGGAAACAACTTGCGTGGCAGATAATCCTTATCTTGTTGCAGCCGCAGTGAAAGGTACAAATAACGTTTCTCATGGGACCCTTCAGGCCAGTGGCTTCACTAATGACGCAATTACCAAGGGTGAAGATTTGGATGGCGATGGCGACCCAGATGAAATCCATATCCGTTTAGAAGTGGTGGAGTTGAATGGTGGTTCGAATGTAGTAACCAGCCCTGCTACTCAATATTCAATTGCGCCAGGGATCTTTCCAAGCCTTTGGGTCTTTGCCCCCAAGCTTGGTGGCATGGCCGTGGAGAACTTTGAGTCGCAAAAGGCGCGGCTCGGGCTGAGGCTTCCGGCGCCTGCGATAAGAGTAGAGCAGGGTGACCGAGTGATTATAACTTTGGAAAACACACACTATATGCCCCATACATTGCATTTACATGGTGCTGATCACCAGTTTTTGGATAGTACGGGAGAAGGGAACGACGGTGTTCCAATAACCAGTGAAAAACCAGTTCTGCCCGGTTTCTCACGAAGTTATGAACTGACACCGCGCCAAAGTGGCACTATGTTCTACCATTGTCATGTACAAACCCACGTCCATGCGATGATGGGTCTGCAAGGTTTATTTATAGTGGAGCCAAACAAGCCTAACAATTGGCTGCAGACTCTTAATCTTGGTGCGGGACTGGTAAGGGCACCATCAGTTGCTTCTAAAGAACAATACGACCACGAATATGATATCCATTATCAAGACCTCGATAGCGACCTTGTCAGGAGAGTCCGCGATAGCAACGATCCGCGCTTGATTACTAAATCTATGCACCGTGACTATGATATTACAGACGCTACTGCCGACTACTTTCTACTCAATGGACGCTCTTTTCCCTATACGTTTCGCGAATCACTGGTGGTAGGAGAAGACGGTGACCGGATAAAGTTGCGCGTCGTCAATGGCGGTATGAAGGCCATAGCGCTACATACTCATGGCCACAAATTTACCGTTACACACCGTGACGGCGTAGCAATTCCGAAGCCACTAAGGCACCCCCAGGACGTTGTTGCGTTAGCCACTAGTCAGCGGGTAGATGTGGTCATTGAAATGAAGAATGACGGTTTGCATTCCTATGGTCCTGGTATTTGGCCCTTCCACGACCATCAATACCAAGGCATTACAACCGATGGAATTGGTCCGGGAGGTAATATAAGCGCCATTGTATATGAGCAATACCTAGGTGAAGACGGTTGGCCTAAGACCAATGGTGTGGCTTTTGACCGGTATTTTTCTGCGGCTTTTTATCGTAAAGAAATTCCGGTTTGGGAAACTTATGGAGCCAATTTTTTTTCCGATACGGCTGTAGATGGGTGGCTACTAGGCAGAATACTGATATGCCTAGTGAGTTTTTTATTCGCGCTGATTTTTTTCTCGGCGAAAGTAAGATCTAGATTCAAGAAAAATAGGTTTGAGTAAAAGTAATTCCAAGCAAAGTTAGGCCCAAGCATATGTATTCACCCTGGTATGCCAGTGTTTTCTTCAAGTTACCCGTCCAAATATTTATAGGCTTATTAGTTTGCGGCAATGTTTTTGCGCAAGTTCAGCATATGAATCATCAGGGTATGAATATGAAAGTTACAGCGTCGGGTTTTGTAATGAACAACAATGTAGATAATTTGCCTGCGGGTTGCTCTGAAATATCCGAGGATGTCGAGTTAAGAGTCAGAGCGGGGCATAAGTTTGCTGTAGAACCGGGCCAGGTTTTTGCGATGGACAAGCCTGTAGTTAGGGTGCCGGGTTGTAGTCGCTTAACAGTTGTATTTGAAAACACTGACGGTATTCGTCACCAATGGATGGTCCACGGATTGCCGAAATATTTGTACCAAGGTGGCATGTTTCATATTGAATCCAACGCGAATAGAACAGTTCGAGGTACATTTATCGTGCCTCCAGAAGACAAAAGTTACCTTGTACACTGTGATATGACGCAGCATATGGAAAAAGGTATGCGTGGAATGCTGGTGGTCGGTGACGGTTCGGGACGCATTTGGTCGATTCCTGGAGAGACAGATTATTTTTATCGCGCTTCGTATTTACCAAAGCATATAGATCTCGGATTGGGGTTGGGGTTGGTTGTTCTTTGCCTACTTGGAGCAGTCTATTTCGTTCTCAAACTATTTCGATGGAAGAACCCAATTACTTAGTTTTCTTTTACGTATATTACTTTGATCCCTAATTGTTTTAGATGAAAAACGAATAAGCACTGTTATTTTAGTTACAAAAAGCTTTTTGCTTATTCGAGAATGTTATGAGACTGTGAGGGAAAGCTTATCGCGTAGTTAAAAGTAGTGCGGCAAAGCCTAACTTTAGAAATTTGTTGGAGAATATTTTTCAATAGATTTTCTTATTGGAGGGGTTATGTTCGATCAACTGGTTAATGGTGCCAAATTGTGCCTGAAACCTATACGTTATTTTTCGCTCTCTATATTAGTTATAGCTAGTAATTTTTCAGTATTGGCTGTCGAATTGACAGCATCTGAAGTACAGGGGTCTAGCGCGGTTGCCCGCCATTTTGATTATTTAGCCCCGTCTTTTTCCTTAGCAGTATTGGCGTACCCCGCTCAGTCCAATTCGCAAAAATCCAATTTGAAATCAAAGATCCCACTGCCTACTAGTACTAGCAGCCCGGAGTTTGTGCCTTCACGTCAGAACGCTCAATATCCTCGAGCGTATCAAGTTCAATCGCTAAAAGATTACCAAGGTAGACAGGTGTATCTGGAATTTTGGGACTCTGCTTGTAGTTCGTGTTTGAAGCAACTGCAAAATATGGCTGAGATGAATGTTGATGGCTCAAAAAACAATATTTCTCTTCTTGCCATCAGTGTCGATAAAAATCCTCGTGATGCTTTAAAAATAATCCAAAAATTTGGTCTGAATTTTCCTGTGCTCAGTGACCCATCTGGCAGTGTAGCGCGCAAGTATGGGGTTTCCGCGTTGCCCATGGCGTTTTGGATTTCAGCAAGCGGTGTAGTTAAAAAGGTCGTTCTAGGCCGCTCGTCTATGCCGCTTACGCTCGGAGAAATCAAAGCCACATTTGATATTGATGCACGTATAGGCGGTTAGTCTTTGCGAGTGAATGCGGTTCTTGTACTAGAAGAATTCTGAGTTGCCTATTAGGACGTCATAGTTAGAAAAGTTAGAAAAGTTAGAAAAGTTAAAGATAAAACAGTCAAAGATAAAACTGTTAAAGGTAAAGAAGTCAAAAATTTAGAGATTTAGAGATTTAGAGATTTAGAGATTTAGAAATAAGGAAGTAAATAGTAAGTCGTTGAAAATTTTAGAAGAGAGTTAGTTATGCCTTTTGTTATTGCTTTAGTCGTTCTAGTTGTTGCTTCTGTTCTGTTTCATTTTTTGAGTCCATGGTATTTAACGCCTTTGGCGAGTAATTGGAGTGCCATTGATCTAACTTTAGATATTACATTTTGGGTTACAGGATTTGTTTTTGTTGCGGTAAACCTTTTTATGGCTTACTCGATCTACAAATTTCGCTACGCCAAAGATCGGCGTTCTGACTACGAACCTGAAAATAAAAAACTAGAGTGGTGGTTGACTGGTATTACCTCGATAGGGGTAGCCGCGATGCTGGCACCAGGTTTGTTCGTATGGGCGGAATTTGTCAATGTGCCAGAGGATGCCCACGAAGTCGAAGTGGTAGGGCAGCAATGGCACTGGAGTTTTCGCTTTCCTGGTGAAGATATGAAGTTTGGTGCTGTCGAATCGCGCTATGTAAACGACGACAACCCATTTGGGATGGAGTTAGACGACCCTAATGGTCAGGACGATGTACTTGTTTTTAGTCCAACGGTGCATTTGCCAATAGGCAAACCAGTAAAGACTCTCCTGCGGTCCAAAGATACATTACACGATTTTGCCGTGGCGCAGTTCAGAGTGAAGATGGATATGGTTCCTGGGTTGGTTACCTATCTTTGGTTTACACCGACGAAAATCGGCGATTTTGAAATTCTTTGTGAAGAACTCTGTGGCATTGGACATCACACAATGCGCGGCAAAGTTGTTATTGATGAGCAAGAAGATTTTGATGCTTGGCTGGAGCTACAACCTACCTATGCTCAGGTGTTAGCTAAACCCCGCGGTGATGCAATAGCTGGTGCCGGACAATACGGACTTTGTGCTTCCTGCCACGGTGCAGCTGGAGAGGGCAATGCTCTTTTGAATTCACCAAAACTAGCTGGTCAGGGTGCATGGTACCTGCGTAGACAAATAGAATACTTTAAGAACGGTGCCCGTGGCGCCCATGCGGATGACCTTTACGGTCGCCAGATGGCGCCAATGGCGGGCACCCTATTCGACGAAGCGGCGGTGGAAAATGTTATTGCCTATATTCTAACTTTCCCGGATCTGCCGTCTGCAAAAACAGTGGTTGGCGACATTGACAAAGGGCGTTCGATCTACAATACCTGTGGCGCATGTCATGGGGTGTTAGGTGAAGGTATAGCTGCATTAAATGCACCTCGTCAGGCGGGCATGAGCGACTGGTATTTGGTTACACAGTTGAAGAACTTCAGAGAGGGTGTGCGCGGCGCTCACGATGACGATAAGTATGGAATGCAGATGGCGATGATGGCTGCCACCTTGCAGACCAACGAACGCATTAACAACGTCGTTGCCTATATAAATACTCTTCCCGGCAAGCCCGAGCGCGTTGCTAGAAGTGCTCCGCTTAACTTGCCTTCATCATTGAACTCCCCCGTAACTATCGCCTCTTTGGAGAACTAAAATGACCGAAGCCGCTCATGACGCAACAGATTTCGCGCCACCAGCAGAAATTCCAGAAATGGAGTTATATCATGCGAAAACCTGGGTCGGGAAGTACGTTTGGAGCCAAGACGCCAAGGTTATTGCCATTCAGTATAGTTTAACGGCCATAGCCATTGGATTAGTCGCTTTAGGACTCTCCGTGATCATGCGGTTGCAGTTAGGTTTTCCCCACACTTTTGAATTTATTGATCCCAGTAATTACCTGCAGTTTGTAACCATGCACGGCATGATTATGGTGATTTACCTACTAACCGCCCTTTTCCTTGGGGGCTTTGGAAATTATTTGATTCCGCTAATGGTAGGCGCGCGGGATATGGTTTTCCCCTACTTAAATATGATCAGCTACTGGGTTTATCTCTTTGCAGTATTGCTGTTGGTGGCTAGCTTTTTTGTGCCCGGTGGCGCCTCCGGGGCCGGATGGACACTTTATCCACCACAGTCGATTAGCCCAGGAACACCGGGAATTGATGGTGGCATTATCTTGATGTTGGTATCGCTTATATTTTTCATCATAGGCTTTACCATGGGCGGGCTAAATTATGTGGTGACGGTGTTGCAGGCGCGGACCAGAGGTATGTCTCTAATGCGCTTACCTCTCACTGTTTGGGGTATTTTTATGGCCACTATTTTGGCTTTGCTCGCTTTCCCAGCGCTCTTCGTAAGTTGCATTATGATGTTGTTGGATAAGACTGTGGCAACCAGTTTTTTTATGCCCGCAATAGTTAGCTTAGGTGAACAAACCTCCTATGACGGCGGCAGCCCGGTTTTGTTCCAACACTTATTTTGGTTTTTTGGCCACCCGGAGGTATATATCGTCGCTTTGCCGGCTTTTGGTATTGTCTCAGACTTACTCAGTACACATGCCCGCAAGGCCATTTTTGGTTATCGAATGATGGTTTGGGCCATCGTTGCCATTGGTGCGCTCAGCTTTGTGGTTTGGGCCCACCATATGTATGTCAGTGGTATGAATCCCTATTTCGGTTTCTTTTTCGCAACTACAACGCTGATTATCGCTGTGCCTACGGCCATTAAAGTTTATAACTGGGTGCTTACGCTGTGGAAAGGCAACATCCGCCTCAACGTGCCCATGTTGTTTGCGATTGGATTTATCTTCACATTTGTCAACGGTGGTTTAACGGGACTCTTCTTGGGTAACGTCACCATCGATTTACCGTTATCCGACACTTATTTCGTTGTGGCCCATTTTCATATGGTTATGGCGGTGTCACCGATTTTAGTGGTGTTTGGCGCCATCTATCATTGGTATCCAAAAATCACCGGAAGAATGCTCGACGATACGCTTGGAAAGATTCACTTTTGGATCACTTTTATCGGCACTTATTCAATTTACTACCCGATGCATTACCTAGGTTTTGAAGGTATACCTCGCAGGTACTTTGCTTATGGCGATACCGACTTTATGTCAGCCTCTGCCCAGGATCTAAATGCGGCAATCACGATAGCTGCGCTTATTGTTGCTTTCGCGCAGATATTTTTTCTCTACAACATGGCGGTCAGTTGGTTCAAAGGTCGCGAAGCTGGAGACAACCCTTGGGAAGCCACCACGTTGGAATGGCAAACCTCTACGACGCCACCGACCCACGGTAATTTTGGTAAAGAACTGCCAGTGGTTTACCGGTGGGCTTACGACTATGGCGTTCCCGGTGCTGAGCTTGACTATATTCCACAAAATGTTGCGCCGGCAGATTTAGAAAAACCTAAGCCCGGTGAGGGTCTGGAGCCAAAGGGATGAGTTATATACTCTACTTTTTGGGGCTGCTGATGGTCGCCATTGTTTGGTGGCTAGTTAAGCAAACTGTAGGTGTTGAACCTTGGGCCGCCGATGGGGTTGCCGCAAATGTTCGGTCAGATGGTGTGCGCTCGCCAGTCACCGCTAGGGCGATACCTAACGTAAAACTGGGTCTAGGTGTTTTTCTGGCCGTTGCTACTTCGCTTTTTGCCCTATTTATCAGCGCCTATTCAATTCGCATGGAGTATCCAGACTGGCGTCCGGTGACTGAGCCTGCAGTTTTGTGGATTAACACCGGCGTTTTAGTGCTCAGTAGCGTCCTTCTCCAATATGCATTGTTTGCGTCAAGACGACAGCGAAAATCTCTGGCGCAGTTAACCCTGATTTTTGCTATTGCTTGTTCGGTAGGATTTATCGTCGGTCAATTATACGCCTGGGAACAGTTGATGGCTGCAGGCACATTTATATCTAACAACCCAGCTAGTGGGTTCTTCTATGTCATGACCGCGGTTCATGGGTTGCATTTAATTGGCGGGCTTTTTGCTTTGGGCCGATCAGTAATCAGGGTCTTCGGTAGTAACGCAACTCAAGAGTCTACTGTTTTGGGCATTGAGCTATGTGCAATCTATTGGCATTACCTACTAGTGATTTGGCTTACTTTATTCACGCTGATTTTGGCAACCTAAATATTAATTGGCTAAATAGAAGAGAGAAAGAATGTCAGTTTCTTCATCGTTAACACCCGGTCATAAGGGTCTTGTAGAGGATTGGTCGTCCGATCAGCGTGCATTTAAGGATGTGCCCTGGGGTAAGGTCATGATGTGGATCTTCCTCCTCAGCGACACCTTTATATTCGCATGTTTCTTGGTTTCCTACATGTCGGTGCGCATGTCGACCACAGTACCCTGGCCAAATCCCAGTGAGGTATTTGCGCTTACCGTTGGTGGCGTCCAAGTACCATTGCTGCTCATTGCGATCATGACATTCATTCTGATCACCAGCAGCGGAACCATGGCTATGGCTGTGAAATTTGGCTATGAGAAGAATCGCCGAACTACTTTTTGGCTACTTGTAGCGACAGCGGTTTTGGGTGCCAGTTTTGTTGGTATGCAAGCTTTTGAGTGGACCAAATTGATTGTGGATGAAGGCATGCGCCCGTGGGGCAATCCTACCGGCGCACCGCAATTTGGCGCGGTATTTTTTATGGTTACCGGTTTTCATGGCACCCACGTTTCCTTCGGTGTGATCTTCTTGGTCATCACTGCGATAAAGGTTTATCGCGGCGATTTAGATGAAGAGCGGCCAGGGTTTATGACAGGGCGCAAGGGTCGATACGAAATGGTCGAAGTTATGGGTTTGTATTGGCACTTTGTCGACCTAGTTTGGGTATTTATTTTTGCGTTCTTTTATTTGTGGTGATGCGCTATGAGAGCCAAACAGATGACGGATCATCGAGCAGTTGGTCAGCTAATATTATGGAAAATACATAGAGGAAGAGATCTATTGTTATGTCAGAAATAACCACAGCGAAAGTAGCAGCGGCCGATACATTTGAAGGTCAGCAACACCCAATTAGCATATATTTTTGGATTTGGGGTTTGCTCTTTGTGCTCAGTGCCTGCTCCTATTTAGTGGATTACATCCAACTTCAAGGATTTTGGCGCTGGGCGCTAATTCTCATATTTATGTTTTTGAAAGCTGGACTCATTGTTGCTTTTTTCATGCATATGATTTGGGAACGATTGGCGCTGGTATACGCGATTATGGTGCCGCCATTGGTCATTGGTGTGTTGATACTGCTTATGGCGTTAGAAGCTGACTATGTTTATGCAACTCGAGATGCTTTTTTTGCTGGATGGGATAACTTTTTCCAAATTGCAGAACGAAGCCATTGATTCCCTTTTTGACTGAATTCGACCGAGGGTAGGGATTTGACAAGTTAGCCCACTAACATTATTGACAATGGCCAGATGATTCGAGGAGATCACATGAATGCCTCTACTAATGATTCAATGAAAAAAGCTACCAGCAGCGGTTTCGCAATGCGCGTTTTACGCTCGTTAGGAGCAATCATAGTAACGGCAATTGTCCTGTACATGCTGTTCGGCGTGCCAGCCTATTTGTTGTTTGGAATGTTTTTTTCGTGATTTTGGGCAGACACATCATTTATGAACTATAGGTGGAAGATATGACAGTACTCAGACACTATTTTATCAGTGACGATTTAGATGATTTAGAGGCGCTAGAAGAACAGTTAGAAGAAGCTGGTGTCGACACTCCTCAGATACATGTGTTGAGCCTGGACGACCAAAACGTAGAAGGGCATATTCATCTTCATGAAGTGAACTCATTTATGAAGAAAGATATCGTTAGATCCAGCCTAATTGGTGCCGCAGTTGGTTTGCTGCTTTCGTTATCGATACTGGCGGTTTCCGGTTGGTTGGGCTGGACGGAGACTAAAGCGGGCTGGATACCCTTTATTTTTTTGGCGGTAATCGCTTTAGGCTTTTGTACTTGGGAAGGTGGCTTGTTCGGCATTCAAACGCCAAACAAGAAGTTTGCCCGATTCGAGGAAGTGCTTAATGCAGGCAAGCATGTTTTTTTTGTAGACCTTAGCGAGGATCAAGAAGAGGTGCTAGCAAGGGTGCTTCCACGACACCCAAGGCTGGAGGCTGCAGGCACTGATAAAGGTACGCCCAGGTGGATAACTAAAGGGCAAAAAAATATACCTACTTTGCTCAGAGAGACGCTGCCGTAACTCGCCCGAGGTAGCCTGAGGTAGCCAAAGGTAGCCTGAGGTAGTCAAAGGTCACCCTTGCGGCCCAGCTTGACCATGGGCCGCTGGCCGGTTCTAGGCGCCCACCAATTTAGTCTCAAGCCCCATTGTGCGCGCAGGTTTGTCGCAGATAATTTAATCAACGCGGTGTTTGGGTAAGTGTAGGAGGTGATTTTCCGCATAAATCCAATTCTGTCATAGGCCAGTAGAGAAATTTCCGCTAGGGTTCGTTTTTCTATCGGATTACGTAAATGAGCACCTCTATAGATCAAAACCCATCAAGTATTCTGGGACAAACCTCAGCGTCTGAATTTCTCCAGCAATACTGGCAAAAACGGCCACTGCTCATTCGCGATGCTCTGCCGGAATATGAATCGCCTATAAGCCAAGACGAACTGGCCGGGCTTTCTCTGGAAACTGAAGTGGAATCGCGAATTGTTGAAGAAAGCGGTGCAGATGGACCTTGGTCGGTTCGACACGGCCCATTCGAAGAAGACGATTTCCAAGATATGCCAGAAAAAGATTGGACCTTACTTGTTCAAGGTGTAGATCTTTGGGTGCCGGAAGTCAAAGAGCTACTTAAGCGTTTTGATTTTTTGCCGGCGTGGCGACTAGACGACATTATGATCAGCTATGCCTGTGAAGGCGGCAGCGTTGGGCCTCATTTTGATCAATATGATGTATTTCTGCTGCAGGTTGAAGGTCAGCGCTGTTGGCAGGTAGGCGAGGAGTGTGGTGCCGGCACGCCGCTATTAGAAGGTGCGGAATTACAGATCATTGAAGACTTTCAGCCTGTGCAAGAGTGGGTGCTGAATCCTGGTGATATGCTCTATTTGCCCCCCGGAGTAGGTCACTGGGGCGTGGCGGAGAGTGAGTGCTTAACTTTTTCAATTGGTTTCAGGTCGCCGACATTGGCAGACATGTTAGGCGATTTAGCCGTTGAAATGATCACCCAAGGGAATACAGAACATTACCGAGACCCTGAGTTAACGGTTGATATGGCATCCGAAGAAATTCATTCGGCTTTTATTGACCAAGCGAAAAAACAATTGTTCGACTTACTTAACGACGACGAATTGATTGAGGACTGGTTTGCGCGATTTATGACTGCGCCCAAATACCCAGAATTAGAAGAGCACACTGAAGAGGAGCGCCACGCAAGTGTTCGTGGTCGTAGGTATTTCAATGGCGATGCCGTTGATTAACATTTAGCACTGTCCTCTGTCGGGCACACAGCTGGTTAGTTCCCTGGTGTTCCGTACCGTTTAGGAAGGAGGCCAAACCGTTGGTAGTTTGGTTCTTTGAACAATCTGCGCATCTATTATATTTGTCTATCGCTGGACGGTGTTGTATTTACGGCCAGCTAAGAGCTGGCTGGGGTTCCAATTTACCAACCTGAAAATTTGGCAGCGCAAGTTTTTCCAAGGAGGTGGGAATGAATCAAGATGTTGCTGAGCGCTTCGCCTCTTATCCAGCCAACGTGCGATTGAAAATGCAACGTTTGCGTCGTCTCATTTTTGCTGTGGCTGCCCAAGATGAACGTGTAGGTGAACTTACAGAAACGCTAAAGTGGGGTGAGCTGGCCTATCTCACATCCGCCAGTAAAAGCGGAACCACAGTAAGAATCGACTGGAAAGCGAAAACGCCAAATCAATATGGGTTTTACGTGAACTGCAAAACTTCCCTAGTTGATAGTTATAGGTCGCTCTTTCCTGAACTAAATTTCGAGGGTGATCGAGCGGTGGTTTTTTCCGTCGACGCTGACCTTCCCAAAAATGAATTGGGTATCTGCATTGCCCTGGCATTGACCTATCATATTGATAAGAAGCGTTAGAATCACTTTGGTGCCTGTTACGCTGCAGTCTTAGGACTTTGTTACTAAATACGGAGCATAGTGTGTTGGAAGTAAAACCGGTTTTTGCAGAAGCGATTCCTGCGCCTAAGGGCAAAACTAATTATCCTGAGCCTTTTTCGCCAATGGTGGAGGGTAGGTTTAAATCGAAGCTCGGAGACTTTTTTGGTCTCACCAACTTTGGTGTGAATCTCACGACACTTGCGCCAGGGGCGGTTTCAGCACTTTTGCATAAGCACAGCCGGCAAGATGAGATGATTTATATTGTAGAAGGTCAACCTACTCTCCATCTTGGGGTTGAAAAATTCCACATGGTCCCGGGTCAGTGTGTTGGCTTTAAGGCCGGTTCTGGCAAGGCGCATCAACTTGTTAATGCCACAGCTGAAGATGTGGTGTACATCGAAGTGGGCGGTCGAAATCCAGATGATGCAATTGAATATCCTAATGACGATTTGTATGCAGTACTGGATAAGAACGGTGCTACGATTTTCACCCATAAAGATGGTTCGCCTTATTAGGCTTCTCTCGTTGGATTGGTCTGACTTTGGTTTTGTTAACACGATTCTGAGAACTCTAGTCACGTAACATTTGTTAGGCTCCGTATAATTTTGAGAAATTTAGAATGAAAACAATAGGCATGATTGGTGGCATGAGCTGGGAGTCAACTGTGAGTTACTACCAAGCTTTAAATCGCGGCGTAAAAGAAGCGCTAGGCGAGTCGCACTCAGCTAAAATTTGGCTCTACAGTGTGGATTTTGAGGAAATTAAAACTCTACAACACCAAGGTGAATGGCACAAAGCAGCCAAAATTTTGTCAGATGCCGCACAAAAAATTGAAGCTGCCGGTGCAGATTTTCTAATGATCTGTGCGAATACTATGCACAAAGTTGCGGAAGAAGTTCAGGCGAAAATTTCTATTCCGTTGCTGCATATTGCTGATGTTACAGCCGAAAATCTTGTTGCTGACGGTGTGTCAAAGGTCGGACTACTGGGTACGCAATTCACAATGGGCGAGGATTTTTATAAGGGCAGGGTCAGCGAAAAATATGACATCGAGGTTATTGTTCCGGATGCGCCGCAGCAAGAAATTGTGCATAACATTATTTATTCCGAGCTTATTATGGGTGAAATCAAAGATGACTCTAGGCAACGCTATCTAGAAGTTATCGATCAGCTCCATGCTCAAGGTGTACAAGCAGTGATTTTAGGCTGTACAGAAATCGCACTGCTGGTGCAGCAGCAGCACACCAGTGTTCCCTTATACGATACAACGGAAATTCATTCCGCTCAGGCCGTGAAGCTTGCGCTAGCTAAGTGAAATGTGAATCTGTCAGCAGTGTTTCTAGGCCAAAGGTTTGTTTTGATAATGTTGGTTACTATGCAAACAATAACCACTGAGTGGGACTGAAATACTTTGATCTTTGATTCCCTTCTATTCCTAAGGACTCGAAGAGAGTTGGAGCGTGCTGGCAAGTGGCCACCCGGCGAACAAACTATCCAGCTATTCAACCCAGTGTGCAGGGGTTATTATCACTTCTTACCTGTACATAGTTAGAATAAGGAAGTACGCCGAATGCTTAACGTAAACGCATATTTTGAAGATCAAGTTTTGTCTATTGCCTTTCAGGGTGAAAATTTGGCCACTACAGTGGGCGTCATGTCTGTGGGTGAATTTGCGTTCGGTACTAGTCAGTACGAACGAATGACAGTTATTGACGGCGCGCTAGAAGTTAAGTTGCCGGGCCACGATAGTTTTCAAAGTTTTGTTAGCGGTGATAAGTTTGAAATTGCGGCTGACGCTAGCTTTGAGGTAAGGGTGTTGCGACCTACGGCATATCACTGCACCTACGAGTAAGTTTGGCGGCGAGTTTTGGCGCTAAGTTT
>CAJJAQ010000098.1 GCA_905182095.1 uncultured Pseudomonadales bacterium
TTTTCTTGGCCAGCAAATACTTATAGAAAATGTTTCGAGTTATCTCACTTATAATGACTCCACAATCAGTGAGTGGGAATTCTTATCGGCAGTGGCAGAAAAGGCCGACTGCCTGATATTGCTAGACCTGAATAACATCTATGTCAGCGCACGCAATCACGGTTTCAATGCAGAAGACTACCTAAACGGCATAGATCCAGACCGGGTTCAACAATTCCACCTTGCAGGCCACACCGACTATGGTGATTACGTCATTGACACTCACGACCATGATGTCGTGCATTCAGTTTGGGAACTCTACGCAAAGGCAATACAGCGCTTTGGTCAGGTCAGCACAATGATCGAGCGTGATGACAATATTCCACCACTTGCCGATTTAGTCGCTGAGTTAAACATGGCCAGAGCTATAGTGGATACCGGCACTCTCGTCCAAAAGCACGTAAGTTAACAAAGCGGCAAAATGCTACAAGAACAACAACAACACCTGATGGCCTATTTGCGTAATGAAGAAAGCCAGATTTCAGAGCACATCGCAGACCAAGGTGGCATAAATGTTGAATTGCGTTTGGGTATATATCACAACGCTTATCGAATGCGGCTGCGCGAATCTATAGAAGTAGATCACCCGGTTTTAGGCATTTATCTAGGCGATGATTTGTTCGACCTTATGGCAACCGAATATATTAAGTATTGCCCCTCGCAACGCACCTCCCTGCGCCATTTTGCCGATCAATTGCCTGGATTTTTAGGACGCCAAGCCCCCTTTAGCGAACATGGGCAAATTACCGAACTGGCCCGGTTTGAACGGCTATTGATGACCGCTTTTGATGCAGGGGAAGCAAACCGATTAGCGACTAACAAATTATCCGCATTGCCAATACAAGATTGGCCGAATACAACCATGCGCTTCCATCCCAGTATGCAAATATTCAACACAACCTGGAATGTTGTCGAAATATGGCAAGCCATACGCGAAGAAAGAGAGCCACCGCCCCCCGTTGAAAGCACAAACCACTGGTTGGTCTGGAGAAACTCCCAACGACTGACGCAATTTGCATCACTTTCAGCGTTAGAAAACCAGCTATTGAAAAATGCCCTAGAAGGGAAAAATTTGGCCGAACTATGTGATACGTTAACAACGCAAATGGAAGAGAGTACGGTGGCTGAAAAGTTTCTGCTGGTGATAAAATCATGGTTTGACAAAGGTATCGTCAGTGCCCTCTACCCAAAAGGTTAAGAACACCCGCTTGTCAGCTCTGCGCGTTGCAACTACTCTCGCATATCAACCCCGATCTTAGAACCATAAGCCATAGACCCAAAGCCTTAGACCCAAAGTCACAGACCCAAAGTCACAGACCAAAAGCCCTACAATACTGTTACTTCTTGAACATCTAGTTCAGTCAAATCTAACCCCATCACAATGGCATCTTCGCGGCCTAACAAAGATGGGTAATAGTCTCGGCGTAAGCCAATTCTGTTGAACCCCGCAGATTCATAAAGAGCCAGTGCGACTAGATTGCCGGCACGAACTTCTAAAAACATCGTCTGAGCTTTTTGCCCAGCCGCCCAACCGACAACCCAGTTAAGCCAACGTCGCCCTAGACCTAGTCCTTGGTGCTCGGGAGCAATCGTAATATTTAGCAAGTGTGCTTCGCCTACAGCCACACTCAACATGACATAACCCACAATTTGCTTGTCATTCAGTACAACCTGGCAGACATACCCCTTCGCAGCCGCGGCAATACAATCGACGAAAGCTTTTTCCGTCCAGGGGTTCGCGTGAGCGACATTCTCAATGACCAAGATGTCCGACAGATCGGCTAATAACATCGATCGATGGATTAATCTCATTTAGGACCGCCCTAGCTTCCCCAGTTCGCTCCAAAGCTGTTCCTTCGCGAGAGCATTTGTCGCTAGCTCTGCCAGCTCTGGCACTTCAATGAAGTGCGACAATTGGCTAGGCAGCCAGGGCTTTAATACCTTCATTGCCCCAGCACTCAATAAACCTAAACCTTGACCGGAAGTTAGTTCGTGCTTATCCAAAAAGGCCGCTATAGCTCGTTCCGGGGTGCCGCTGGTGGCGACTACTGGCCATTGAAACTCGCTGAGTAGAGGCTTTTTGGTCGTCTCAAATTCGCCATTAGTGATATGCCAATTCAGGAATAGCAATAGATCTTGGACAAAGGATTGGCTGAGACCGGTAATTGGTTCCTCACTGATGTAAAGAACATTGGCCTTCTTCGCAAAATACAGGTGTATTTTGTCTGCCTGCAAGACCGCAGGCTTGGCAACAGGTGGCTCTTTTGCCACCTCCGCTTTAGTCGGTTGCATCGCAACCCCACCGGCGCCGCTCACTTCAGCCAGACGCGCTTTAACTTCAGCCAGAGACGGTGGCACAACACTGTCGGTAGGTGCCGTTGCCAGGTCAGAGGGCGCCTCAACTTCATTAACTTGAGGGTTGAAAGACCGAGATGTCCAAACATCAATACCCATGTCCACAAGCATGCGGCGCTGTCGAGTAGACATTTGTATATGTGGCTGTAGCGCGTGTAAGGACATGTGAGTTTCCGCTTGCAAGAGCTTAGATCTTAACCCAAGCAAAATGCACTGTGGAAGAAATTCGCATTTATGCAATATGCTGCGCTATCTCACACCGAATACGACACCTTCGCGCCTATTTAGTACTCGCTGATTAGTCCTAGGGCTTTAGCGATCGTTGGTTTTATACAGTAGCGGCTTTCCGAGACTTTCTAACTTGGTAGCCTCGCTCTCCAAGGAGAATTGCAAACCAGATAATATACAGGGCGATATCACCAAAGCCATCTTTTCTCAGCCATATCAAATGCAACAGTGCCAACGGTACGACCAAATAAATAACTTTATGCAAACGTAGCCAGTTTTGCCCTAGACGTCTGCGCCAACCCTTTGTCGAGGTTACAGCCATGGCCAAAAGACCAAAGAAAGCCCCAATTCCGGCGGTGATATAAGTGCGCTCGACAAAGCCTTCGAGCAACAGCTGCATGGACAATTCTACGTACAACACGACATAAACAAGTAAATGTAAAACCACATAAGAAAATGCAAATAGCCCCATCATCCGGCGGCTTCGCACCAATAAGGGCTGCTTAAATATGCGTCGTAGGGGTGTGACACTGAATGCGACAAGCAACATGATCATTGACCACTCGCCGAGATAATGAAGCAAACCCTCAGCTGGGTCAGGACCCAAACCAGAGGTAGGTTGCGCTACTTCTAGCACAATAAGGTACGAAAGCCATGCCAGTGGAGCACTGGCAAGAAACGCTAAGGCTATTTTTAGAACGCTAATTGGTCGTTTTTGTGCCATCACCAACCACACCTACAGCTATATACCACGACTGGTCCCCGCCAAACTGCTAGAAAAACTTTTTCAGGTCCATGCCTTGATACAGGTGCGCAACTTCTTCCGCGTAACCATTGAAAGGCAGTGTTGGGCGCCGGTTAGTATTGAACAAGGTACTAGGTAAGCGTCGCTCGCTGGCCTGGCTCCAACGTGGATGAGAAACCGCAGGATTGACGTTGGCATAAAACCCATACTCGCTGGCCTGCAATTGCTGCCAAGTATTTAGCGGTTCTTTGTCAGTAAAACGGATGCTAACAATAGATTTAACGCTCTTGAAACCATATTTCCATGGCACCATTAGCCGCCAAGGCGCGCCGTTTTGATTGGGTAGTTCCTTGCCAAACAAGCCAGTGACCATAATGCTTAATGGATTGTAAGCTTCATCCATACGCAAACCTTCAGTGTATGGCCAATCTATGCTGGAAAAGAAAGAGCTTTGTCCCGGCATTTCCTCGGGGCGAACCAAGGTTTTAAATTCCACATATTTAGCATTGCCGGTGGGTTCAAATTGTTGAAGAATTTTCTTTAATGGAATACCCATCCACGGCACAACCATGGACCAAGCCTCCACACAGCGAAATCTATAAATACGCTCTTCGGCGGTCATGCCCTTAATAATATCTTCAAAAGCAAAATCACCAGTTTTCTTTGCTTCACCAGAAACATTCACCGTCCAAGGGTCGGTGGTCATTTTATGCGCGTTTTCGAAAGGGTCGCTTTTGTCAGTTCCAAACTCATAAAAATTGTTGAATTGGGTAACAATATCTTCCGGCGTGATTTCATCATCGGGCTGCAGGCCGGCTTGAGCGGACCCTAACAAACTAGAGCCCGCGATCAAGGCTGCACTTTGGCCAATAAAATTTCTGCGATTCAGGTAGTTGGTTTCGGAAATAATTTCAGAAGTTGGGATTTTCGGAGACTTGCCTATCAGCATTACATTTTCCTCTGATATAACTCAATTTAGCAAAGCTAAGTTAGGGTGACTGCGTTAGCCGAATCGCTGAAAAGACTTTACTAATCTACGGCGAAGGCACTATTACTATTCATTCACAAACTTGTGTAAAGCCTACTGGCTCTATCTCTCTTTATTTGTTTTTCTATCTATTTGCTTCTTTATTTCTTTCTTTATCTGCTTCTTTATCTGCTTCTTTAAGAGGCTCTTTATTTATCGCTCTCGCCAGCTTTTCAGGCTTAGTCTGCGGCCCGGACTCTTTTATTTTTAACTCAATTTTGCAACTCTTATGAGCTTCTCTTTTAAACTTCTTTAATCTTCTCTTTTGGCTTTCGCTTTTAGCTCAGTACTTTGGTCGCTCGCATAGCTCTTATGCAAATTCTTGATCAGACTCGAAGTTCAACTCGAAGTTCAACTCGAAGTTCCAGCTCTTAGTTCCAGCTCTTAGTTCCAACTCTTAGTTCCAACGCTTAGCCCGACACCTAGTCCATTTAAGAGTCAGGCTCATCGAGGACCTTCTCAGACTTCACCGCTGCCCATACGGTCTTGAACGGACCGGACAGTGAGTAG
>CAJJAQ010000099.1 GCA_905182095.1 uncultured Pseudomonadales bacterium
GCCAAAGCGAAATTGTCGGATCATGAGCGAGCGACCTTGGCCGTCAAGAGCAACCACGTTAACCCAATCAACAGACTCAAGGATAATGCGGTCAAAAGTTTTGTTGTTGCGAGGATTGCGCATTGTATCCACGCGTTTCTCAAACAACATCAAACCTGCATCTTCGTAACGCGAATCTAACTTATGCCAATCTAATTCGGTATCTTTGGGTGGACGGCTCATATTCTTATCCTTATTGCCCGCACAACTTAAACAGCGCGCCTAATTGTTAACCCAGTAATGGGCTAGCGAAACGGTCGCATACCTTGCTCGCCCTGCTTCTCGGTCCAAGGCTGAACATGATTTTCTGCGGCAACTTCGGCCAAAGCTTGTTCGGCGCTCGTGTACTGAGCCAGCGTCTCTAATGAGCTTAAAGTTGGACCAATCATCTGCCACTCTTTGTCTTTATACAACTGCAGTGCAGTAGTTGGACTCACCCACTGACCAGAAATGGTTTCGGAAGTATCGGCCACAGCCACTTGGCCTTCAGGTAACGCCGCCAAGAAAAAGCGCGTGTCGAAGCGGCGCGGCACTGACGGAGGCGTTAGCCAATGGCTAAAATAGACTAGGCGCTCAGATGCGATAGATAAATTTTGCGCTTGTAATACCTCGGCCCAGGACATTTCACCGGCTAAAAGTTTACTGCGCAAATTTGCTTGAATTGCGCGCTGCCCGGCATCGGGCACATGAATGCCTTGGGTATCTCGGGCAAGTAGTACTCCCACCTCTTCAAAGCACTCTCTTGCTACTGCAATCCAATACCTTAGAGCGCCCGCATCTATGCCGAGACGCACGCTGGCATCTTTGTCGTACATATCCGGACAAAGATCGGGTTGCCAATCTTCTTCGTCGACTTTGCCACCAGGAAAAACGTAAAGGTCTGGAAAGTCTCCCTTACCGGGACGTTTAACCATATAAACTTCAAGGCCATTGGCGGTGTCTCGAACAATCATCACAGTAGCCGCAAGGCGTATATTTTCTCTTTGTAAGGGCTGCAAAAGTATTCCTTCTATCTAACGGTTTTATTTATCTTTCTTATCTTTCTTGTTTTCTTGTTTTTCTTATTGGCTTCTTTATTGCTTTGTTGCTTTGTTTATCTTTAAATTTCTTAACTTCCTAACTTCTTTCTAAGCACACGGGCATCCATAACTCTTAGCAATACGGTATCAACGCCTGCTTCAACAGTTCAACTGGTTCGGCGAACTATTTTGCGTTGTAAAGTCTCAAAACAGAACTCGGTTATTATAGCCAATAGCGCTGCGGGAATGGCGCCGCGCAAAATCATGTCCGAATCGTTTAAAGACAGACCCACCACAATGGGTTCTCCCAGTCCGCCTGCACCAATAAATGCTGCCAAAGTGGCTGTGCCGATACTAATAACGGCGGCGGTTCGAATGCCGGCAAAGATAGCCGGCATAGATAGCGGTAAGCGTAAGAAACGCAATTGCTCCCAAGGGGTCAAGCCTAATGCTCGGGAAACTTTGACTAAAGTTGGGTCGACTCCAGACAACGCAGTCACCGCGTTGCGCACAATAGGTAGCAACGAATACAAAAATAGAGCAATAATCGCCGGCAAGACGCCAATACCAAATATCGGAATCATCAAGGCCAATAGCGCCAACGAAGGTATGGTTTGCATCAATCCACATGCATAAACCACGGCGTTGGCAACTCCGGTGTTGCTATAAACCAGCAGACTTAAGCCCAAGCCTACAAAGATCGCTGCTAACAAAGCCACACCCGTCAGTTGAATGTGGCGTAAAAAGTGTCCCCACAACTCTTGCTGCCAAGAGACACTGCGATATTCGGACTGTGCTAAACCTAAGACTTTAGACCGACTAGTAATAAATGAATCTGCCACGTCTTGAAAACTTTTGCCTTGCACTACAACCTCGGCATTCAATTTTTGCATCTGCGCATCGTCAATTAGGTTGGCTAACGGCATTAGTGACTTGCGCACTTCATCGGGCAAATTGGTGCGTGCTATGGGCGCAGCTCGATAGGCTGGAAAGTAGCCCTTGCTGTCTGCTAACACTCGCAGCCGGTAACGCAATAACTCTCCATCGGTACTATAAGCATCGGTTGCCGCAATAGCCCCATCGGCGATGGCTTGGTAGGCCAAACCGTGTTCTATGCCTTCAACTTTGTGATTCAAGCCATATAGTTTGGCAAGGCCCGGCCAGCCGTCGCCGCGCTGTAAAAACTCGTGACTGAATGCTAAGGGCAGTTGCGGGTGTTTGGCTAAATCACCAATGTCACTCAAGTTGAGCGTCTGTGCTTGGGTCTCTCTTACTGCAATCGCATAAGTGTTATTGAAACCAAGCTCGTCTAACATTTGTAAATCTAATGTGCCTAGCTCAGCGTTAATCTCTTCTCGAGTGGGTCTGCCCGGCATTGACAATACAGCCTGACTCAAGGTGCCGGTGTATTCGATATAAAAGTCGATCTCGCCACTGCGCAGCGCATCAAAGCAAATGAGGGTGCCACCAAGGCCAAAACGACGTTGCACAGAAAATCCCTGACGCTCTAATACTTGGGCCGCAATTTCAGACAACAAATAGCTTTCGCCGAAGTTTTTGCTGCCGATGACTATCGTTTGACTAACACTTTTTTGGGCGGGGTCTGCTGCCACGGCCAACTGAGAAAAACTTGGACTAACCAGCAAAGCCAATATCAAGATAGTTAAATTTCTCATGCCAATTGGCTCTCTATAAGACGTTCAACATAAGCAGAAGCTGGGTTTTGTAACACGTATTCCGGCGTGCCAGCTTGCACCAACTCACCTTTATCTAATATCAGCAGGTAATCTGCCAAACGCTTGGCTTCGCGCAGGTCATGCGTGACTAAAAGCGTGCTGACCTGATTTTGTTTTTGCACCAACTCAAAACACTCATACAAGCCCAGGCGCGTGATCGGATCTACCGCAGAAAAGGGTTCGTCCAAGAGCAGCAGCTCTGGCTCGAGCATAAGCGCTCGGCAAAGGCCTAGACGTTGCTGCTGGCCACCAGAAAGTTGGCGCGGCAGTCGCTGTGCCACATCATCGGGTAGTTCCATGGCCGCGAGGAGAGTATCGAACCGTTGATCTATCGCTGCCTGGCTCCAGCCCTCTAACCCAGCAATTAGGGTGACGTTTTCCTTGGCGCTCATATGCGGGAACAATCCAGCTCCTTGCACTGCATAACCTATCCTGCGCCGAAATGGCTCTAGATCTGTTTGCGGCACCGGCCGGCCATTAACCAAGATGCTGCCGACATCGGGCTTTTCTAACGCATTAACCATTTGTAAAAGTGTGGTCTTGCCGCTGCCGCTGGTACCTACAATAGCTGTAGTGACGCCCATGGGTAAGCTCACTGTTAAATCCGTAAACACTTGCAGGTTGCCATAAGCTTTACTAACGCCCTCAAACACAACGCAGTGAGTTTGTGTTTCTATCACGACGGATCAATGCTCAGTGCATAACGATGTTGTAACTGCTGTCCATGCTGCTTAAGACTAAGCAACAGTTCTTGCTTCGCTGGGGTTAAGTCTGTGGCCTCTAACTCCGCCATGCGCTGATAAAATTTCGGCAAATTCAGCCAATCACCTTGTGCAACCAACTTTTCTTGTACGAACTCATGCCATTGGCCTTGGTCTTGTTCAGTCATCCACTCTGGATAAGAGCGCGCCTTCATGCGCTCGGCCAATGTTTGCAAACGACGGTCGCGAAAATCCATATCTTGCCACTCACCTTCAGCAATGGAATTGTGCAAATGATTACAACGAGCCTTATCTTCTTCTTGCAGAAAGCCGTCGTAGAGGCCTGCGTCTACGTCATTTGCTTTATCGGGAAAACCTTGCAAATACACACGCCGGAGCTTCTCAGCAATCCCCGGTTGCTTTAGACGACGCGCACGCTCCTTGATGTCGCGCATTGATAGTCCCAAGCGCGAGATATTTTCTTCGTTGAGCACTTCAATGGGTGCAATAAAGGGGCAACGATTAATGCGTATTTCTTTCAGTGGTGGTCGCTCATGGGTACCGCGCTGAAATAACTTGGCACGAATTTCGTCTTCGCTCCAATCAATCAACGGTTGAATATCCGCCGCCAAATCCACCACAATAATTGAGTTGCCATTAGTCGGATGCTTACTTATCGACATAATCGGTGCTACACCAAAACGCTCACGTGGATACATGGCACTGACCTGCACGCATAACCTAGCGCCGTATGGCTCGAGTACTTTGCGCACCTGTTTTTTGTTACGCAGAGCAAAATAGTATGCAAATAAATTGGGTTGCTGGGTTTTAATCAACTTGGCCATGCCAACGGTGGCATGCACATCGGACATTGCATCGTGTGCTTTGCCATGATCAATGCCGTTGGCCTTGGTCAATTCTTCTAACTTATAGACCGGCAAACCGTCCGCGCTCTGAGGCCAGTTTATGCCCTCCCGGCGCAGCGCCCCGGTAGCGCGCACTAGATCGATAAGATCCCACCTAGAATTACCGTTCTGCCACTCTCGAGTGTAAGGATCCATAAGATTGCGATAAAGCCCGTAACGCATAAATTCGTCATCGAAGCGCAAACTGTTGTAACCCAGCGCACAGGTACCCGGGACTGAGAACAACTGATTAATTTTGGCTAAGGCTAGGCTTTCTTTAATGCCCTCTTGGGCCAACAATTCTGGGGTTATACCGGTGACTAAAGTGGCATCTGGATTGGGCAAAACATCATCGGGTAACTTTATATAGGTAGAATACTCGTCACCAATTGGGTTCAAGTCCGCATCGGTTCGGAACCCAGCAAACTGCACAATGCGGTCCCATTTGGGATTCGTGCCTGTGGTTTCCAAGTCGTACCAATAGAAACTATCTGCCATGTCAGTTACCCTCGCCGTGAATGAAACAACGATACTCTAATATTAAAACCTTAGCCCTGCCAAGTGGACCGGCTTTTGCCATTTTTGCTGGACTTCTAATGTGGTCCTCTACCGGCAATATGGACGCGGCCATTACTTTAGGCGTCACTTTTTGGGTGGTCGTCTGGTGGATATTTGAGCCCATACCTATTCCGGCAACCTCCCTGCTGCCCATGGCGCTGCTACCCATGCTTGGCATACTCAGCGCCAAAGAATTAGGCGCAGCCTATGGCAGCCCACTTGTCTTGCTGATGATGGGTGGATTCTTACTTGCCACCGCCCTAGAGCGCAGCGGCGCGCATCGACGCATTGCCCTTTACATGGTGCGGCTATTTGGCGGCAGTAGTTCGCGCAGGTTAGTTTTTGGATTTATGCTGGCTAGCGCTTTTTTGAGTATGTGGATATCTAATACCTCCACCACTCTTATGCTTTTGCCAGTGGCCCTAGCAGTACTAGAAAAATCTGAAGACAACGAATTAGCCGCTCCACTACTTTTAGGCATAGCCTACGCAGCCAGCATTGGCGGCATCGCAACGCCTATTGGCACCCCACCCAACTTAGTATTTATGGGTGTTTATACAGAAATAATGGGCGCGCCGATTTCCTTTGGGCAATGGATGATGTGGGCCCTACCCATCGCCATGGTATTGCTGCCTATTGCGGCATTCTGGATAACCAGAAACATTGATCACCAAGGTCAAATTGACCTGCCGGAGGTGGGCGATTGGAGTTCAACTGAACGCAGAGTGTTGGCAGTTTTTGTCGTCACCGCTTTGTTATGGGTTACTCGCACCGGTCCATTCGGTGGCTGGAGCAACTGGTTCAATGTGCCTTACACCAACGATGCCATCGTCGCTTTTTTGGCTGTGATTGCGCTTTTTGTCATTCCTAGTGGCGAAACAACAGCAGATGGCACGCCGGTTCGCCTTATGGATTGGGAAACCGCGGAGAAAATACCCTGGGGCATGTTATTGCTGTTTGGCGCGGGGATTACTATTGCAACGGCGTTCACCAACTCTGGCTTGAGTACGAGTATAGGTGCGAGTCTAGAGCAGTTATCAAATCTACCCATTTTGCTGATGATCGGTGTGTTGTGCCTTGCGGTGACATTTTTAACTGAGGTAACCAGTAATACCGCCACTACCACTTTGTTGATGCCCATTCTTGGTGCTGCGGCAGTGGGTGCGAATATCGATCCGATTTTATTTATGATTCCGGCAGCAATGAGCGCATCCTGCGCCTTTATGTTACCTGTCGCTACGCCACCGAATGTGGTGACGTTTGCTACAGGCAGATTTTCAATTCAAACCATGGTTCGAGAAGGCGTCGCAATGAACCTGTTCGGCGTTATTGTCATTAGCTTGGGCTGCTACTTGTTGCTCACCTAGACCGCCGCTGAAAGTCTCGTCCATTGCTGATGCAGCTTCAAGCAACTGGGCTAACTTAGCGGTACGCTCTTGCGCCGATAGCTTTGCTAGGGCGGCAACCTGCATGTAAAATTCGCCCCAATCCCTTTGCGACTGTCTAAACAGCTGTTCAAAGGCTGGAAAGAAATCCTCATAGGTGCCCAAAGAAACAAGAAACGCATTATTCAGGCGTGTACGCATCAAATTGTCGTATCTGCCGCCGCCCAAGTTGACTTTATTTTTCTCGTAACAGCTTTGTATTTGCACAAGGTAGCGCTGGCGCTGCGCGAAAATTTCCGCCGTATTTTTAGTCTGACCCTGCACGCCAGCATAAATCTCTTCTAGGTCAGCCTTAATTTGCAACGCGAACCCTTTAAAAACTTGCCACTGCCTTTTTTGCTCGAGCCACTGGGTGTAGGCATCTGGTTCAACCACCAATGCGCTTTGCGAGTACTCCCATGCACCTTGCCGACCGACAAAGCTGGCGAAACTTTCGTTAAACGAGACACTACCTGGCACCCATACTTTGCTGTGCGCCAGTTCGTGGAACAACAGCTCGGCCAACGACAGCGGTTGATAGTGGATAAAACTGCTGAGTAGCGGGTCGTTAAACCAACCAAGGGTTGAGTAAGCCGAAACACCACCAACATACGTTTCAAAACCTAAGTGTTGATATTTATCAGCAAAGGCCAAAGCATCCTCTTTCGCGTAAAACCCCTTATAAGGTGCACAGCCGGCTACGGGATAGCACCATGTTTCGCCGCGCAGCTTTACGGGTTGAGCGGCGAATACATTCCATACAACATAATCGTCTTTGAGCTGCACATAGCGCCCATACTTACCATCTGCATCAAGCAACAATTTTACTTCAGCGTATTGAAGGATCTTTTCAGCCAAAAGCAGTTGCTGGCGCAGAACTTGCGGCGTTTGCGGGTCGTCCAACAATGCTTCGACCGGCTGACTACTGAACATAATACCCAGGTGACCTGTGACAGCTTGGTTGTAATAACCAAGATGCTCGCAACCCGTGAGAAGACAAAGGTGAAAACAGAGAAGAATTATTTTAGTGTGACGCACTAGTTGCCGCCCCTCGCTGGGAGTGCCAACATAGCCATCTCTGCAAATCTATAGAGTTCGTGCATGCATTTTCTCAAAGCTACGTTTGCCTTTATTGCCATTTTGATTGCTACAGTAAGTGTATGTGTTGTCCTTAGTTGGTGGGCACTCAAACTCACCTGGGTCAAAGGCCCAGCGCGCGCAAAGCACCTCCACAAGATGGATAAGATCATCATTTGGTGGACTAAATCAAATCGCTGGACTTTCAAACAGCTGGGCTTAGTCAACGCCAATGTTACTTGGCACAACCGTGAACAAATCTCGCCGGACAATTGGTACTTAGTGATGTGTAATCACCAAACTTGGACGGATATATTATTACTCCAAACCTACTTATTAGATGACCTTCCACCGCTAAAATTTTTTACCAAAGCGCAACTAATATGGATTCCATTTGTGGGTATTGCTATGCACGCGCTAGGCTTCCCCTACGTTAAGCGTGTAAACAAGGCCCAGATAAGAAAGAACCCGGAACTGCGCCATGCTGATCGCGACAACGTGCTGACGGCCTGTGAGCGCTTTAAAAATCACCCTACAAGTATTCTCAACTTTGTCGAAGGCACTCGTAACACCGAAGAAAAGCATCAGCGCCAAAACAGCGAGTTCAACAACTTGCTCAGACCCAAAGCGGGGGGCATTGAGTACGTATTACAGGGTATGGATAAACACTTAGACAGATTGGTCGAGGTGACTATCGTTTACCCAGATGTTGTGCCTACCTTTATGGATTTTCTTCAGGGCAAGTGCCAGCGTGTGGACTTCGACATTAGACACCACAAAATACCAGATTGGACGTCAGCGGAAGAAACCATTGAGCGCAAAACCGAAATTGTCCAGTGGGTGAAAAGCCTCTGGCTGGAAAAAGACCAGCGCATTACACAAACAAAATCCATGCTAGCGGAGAAAACTTAAGCTCTTCAACATTAGCCTAGCAGGCAAGTATTCACGAACTCGGCATCTTTTTGCCCGCTTCCGGCCAATTAACAAACAAAACAATAGCGCGCTGTCATCCATTGTGCGCTGCTAACTTACTCAAGTAGACTCTTTGCAAGTTAATAAATAGATTCGCCGCCATGGAACTAAGCAAAAAAATACTGCTTTGCATTGGAATCGTAATCTGCCTAGGGCTGCCAATAAGTTTATGGTTCTTGGCTCTAGTCACTCTATTGACTGGTGATCTAACGGTCTTCGAAGCAGACTTTTACCCCACGGTGATAGCTCTATTATTGCTTGGGGCAGGCGGCCTTCTGGGAATAATGTCGCTGATGGCAACACCACCGGGAAGCACCACCCCACTGTTTAGTAGGTTTATCACCATAACCCTATTGCTGATGGGGGCATCTGCGCTTTTGCTTTATGCCTACCTTCTAGTCACCCCATTTCATTGGAACAAACTCTTTGCGCCGCCCTTGGTGTTTTTCGTATATGTCCCAATGACATTTGCGGTGTACATTATTTATTCATCTAAACCAATGCTATTTGGTGGTCGGCAAAACTAATAACTATCTTGGCGGGCAAGCAGCGATTATTGAAGACCCGCCGGTGAGTTGCCGGCTTCTACTTGCCGTCGAACATTGTCCAAGGCTTTTTCTAGCGCCACTATTCGCTTGTTTACCGCCAATCTATTCGCGTCCATGGCTTGTACAGCCTCACTATTGTCTTTTACCTGCACAGCCACACCAGAGCTTAGGTTAGCGACCGACTGCGCAGCAATATTTGTCTTATCTGTCAGTTCGCGCTGGGCTCTAAGCATCTGCTGCACCTGTAATTCAAGGCTAGTCAATTGATCCACAACCGTTTGCTGATCATTCAAAGCTTCGTCGTGACGGCTGCTTGCAGCCTTCAAATTTCTAGAACTAGCCTGAATGGCCTGCATGGACTTGTTCAGTTTGGCGACTTTGTTTTGATTTTCCTTGATCCAATCTCGGTTGCGTTCATTCGCAATTGACCACAATTTACGAATTTCAGATTCCCACAAATTGATCTGTTGCTTCGTATCTTGGCCACCCTGGCTGAGGGCACTGTCTGTGGCAGATAAGCGCTCTTCAAGCTTAATCAGTCGATTGTCGGCTCTATTCAGCTCGGCCTCGGTCGCAACTAAGAGTTGTTGTTGATTTGCGATAAACCAACCCGCCCCCAAAAGCCCCGCCACCAGTAGCGCCAGAATCGAGGTATTGACTAAACTGCGCCCGGAATTGTTACTTTGCGCCCGACGATTGTTGCTTGGGCGATAATTGCCCCCAGCTTCAGTTGAAAGCGGATCTTCTGGCATGTCACTCATAAAAAACTCACATTGCAATTAGCCAAGAGTATAAAAACTAATGGGCCGAAAGGAAGAGTTTCTGATCACTTTTTATCCATCCCGTTGAACGTCTTTGCTGCAAAACCATACAGAGTTTACATCAGCATCCCACTCAGATGACGTAGTACATTAGTTAAGCGGGTGCCGGTTATTGCTTGCTTGCAAACTTCTCGCAAACCCTACACAACTCCCACCCGGGTAAGAGGGATGAATAAAGGCTGTTAATGGCTCTCTCAAACGCCCCCCTGAAACCCCTCCCCTGACCCAAAAAAAACCGCACTAAAGCAATTTTTGCTGCAATTGTTATGCGATCTAAACTTTGGAATTAGGCCGGCGGCCAATAAATCAAAGGTCGCTTTGTAAAAAAAGAGTCCACCTCAAAAATAAAAAATACAGATTCAAAACCTGCCACTCAGCCACTTATATAGCCACCTATATAGCCAACTGAAATAACCTAAAGGTCAATGAAGGTGTACCGCTGAACTTGTAAAACCTATGCTTTATACAGCTAACACGACCTTTCATCTGATAAACTCGTCCATTCAACAACCCATAAAACCTCTCGGAAGAAATACTCGTAATCTCTAGATTCGTGAATCAAAACCTCAAAACTTAGGCTTTAGATCTACAAGATCAATTTGAAAATGGCCGAAATAAAATAGCAAGGAGACTGAAATGTCTAACAAATTAGTTAAATCACCTTTATCCATCGCCGTGAGTGCTGCACTGAGTGTTTCAGTCGCATGTATCCCATCGGTAAATGCAGATCAGAACCCATTTGCCATGAAAGAGCTAAATTCTGGCTATATGCAATTTGCTGAAGGTAAGTGTGGCGAAGGCAAGTGTGGCGAAGAGTCTAAAGCCAAAGAAGGTAAGTGTGGCGAAGGCAAGTGCG
>CAJJAQ010000100.1 GCA_905182095.1 uncultured Pseudomonadales bacterium
TAGAGCCTGAGAAGTAGAGACCAAAAGGTAGAGCCTGAAAAGTAGCACCTGAAAAGTAACGCCTAAAAATAGACCAGAGCAGCATTACCCGCTGCTCTGGTCAGAGCCCCAAATTAATAGACAAACCAAGAACGACTGGAATTTGTACTGAGGGGATTACTAGGCCTATTACTGATAAAAGTCCTAGTAATCGAAACTGGGTGAAGCGTTAGGCCTTAGCCGCTAGCTCCGCGCAGATTTCACCCAGCGCTTCGACAAACGCCAAAGGCTGATCCAAGAACAAATGATGCTGGGCATCTGCAATTTCTCGCACTGGGAAGTCTTGGGGAATTATTTCCTGCATGTAAGCCAAGGTCTGCCGAGAAAACAAATTGCTGTCTGCTCCGTAGATCAACGCCAGCGGAATCTTAATGGCCTGAAAGTCTTCGGGCTTGCGTTCCACATCGGTCAACGTGGTCAACAGATCTTCATCAAACTTCCACGCCCAGCCGTCTTCATCGCGCATCAAAGAATTCTTCGCAATGTACTGCAATATGTATTCGTTCTCACAGGGCTGAGGTGGTTGCAAACGAAAACGCATTAACGCGGACTCGCGGTCTGGGTAGATCTTGCCTGTGGCACCGCCCATTTTTGGCGGGTCTGGAATGGGTTCGTCCGGATGACGAATACCTGAATCTACCAACACCAAACCGCCAAAGCGTTCTGGATATAAGTTAACGGCCTTCACCGACATATAGCCGCCAAAACTATGCGCGACAATCAGGGCATTGGTATCAAAGCCTGCGTCGTCCATTACTGCGACTATTTCTTTGGCGTAGGTTGAACTGGAATATTCGTATCGATAGTCAGAATCGCCCATGCCCGTAAGATCCATGGCGGCAACTTGATATCTGTCTAGGAGTTGTGGGGCGATAAAATCCCACCATCTGGAATGGGCATTCATGCCGTGTATTAGGAGAAGACCTGGCTTACCCGGCGATGGGTAAAAACGGTAAGCAACATCGCACTCCTCCACTTCTACAGTGCGCGACTGCGCTTCGGTGTCTACTGCCTGCCAAAACCAGTCAGGGATAGTTGGCCCTTCACTTTTATCCCAACGTGCCATATGCGCCCCTCACGGTGTTTTTTTCTCTTTTGGTCTTTTTGTGGTCTTACTTTGATCTTTCTTTGATCTATTACGGATCTATTACGGATCTTCTTAGACCCTCTTCAGCTTTAGCTAAACGCTTATTCTCTAAGCCCTTAGCTAAAACAGTTTTTCCATCAGGTGAGCAGCCCCGCGCCGCTCACCAATTTCTACTTTCTTCTAACTAATCTCTACTAAAAGAGTAGAAGTTATAGGCTACCGAAACGCTTCAAGTGAAAGTCTACATTGCCGAATAGTGTTTCGATAATGGTCAAACGCTTGAAGTAATGGCCAATGCTCAGCTCTTCTGTCATGCCCATGCCGCCATGCAATTGCACTGCGTTTTGGCCAACAAACTTGCCAGACTTACCAATTTGAACTTTAAACGCACTGATCGCTTTTTGCGCTTCAGGGCCATAGCCTTCGTCAATACGCATGCCTGCCATGAACATTAGCGACTTAGATTGCTCATGTTCCATGAACATATCTACCATGCGGTGCTGTAGCACTTGGAATTTACCAATTGCCTGACCGAACTGCTCGCGCTGCTTGCAGTACTCTACAGTTTCTTTGTAAAGTTTTTCCATGCAGCCAACTGCTTCTGCGCCTACTGCAAGAATGCCGTCGTCAATTGCGTGCTCTAGTGCCGCAAAGCCTTGGCCCACTTCACCAACAACGCTGTCTGCGCCGACTTTGACATTATCAAAGGTAATTTCAGATGCGCGGAAGGCGTCTACTGTTGGGTAGTCTCTGCGCGAAAGACCGGCTGTCTTGGTATCTACTACAAATAAGGTAATACCGTCTTGGTCACGCTGATCACCTGAGGTGCGAGCACTAACCACTACAAAATCTGCGCTTGGGCCGTTAAGTACAACTGCTTTGTGACCGTTGATAACAAAGCCGTCACCGTCTGCAGTTGCAGTGGTGGCTACATCAGCTAGGTTAAAACGTGCTTGCGGTTCTGCATAGGCCAACGCACTTTGCGCACTGCCATCTATAATGCCGGGTAGGTATTTAGTTTTAAGCGCTTCGCTGCCACCGTGTTTGATTGCGCCACCGGCTAGAATAACGGTGCCGAGCATTGGCTCAATTACTAAGCCGTAACCAAACTGCTCCATCATCACCATGCATTCTACTGCACCGCCGCCAAAGCCGCCGTCAGCTTCACTGAAACCAACGCCCAACCAACCTAGTTCAGCAAATGTCTGCCAGTTTTGCTCGCTATAACCTTGCTCTGAACCAACTGCTTTTTGACGGTCGTCAAAGCTGTAATCGTTCTGAATAAAGCGTTCAATACTTTCTTGTAACAGTGTCTGTTCTTCTGTGAAGGAAAAATCCATCAACCTACCCCTTTTGTTTAGCAAAACTATTTTCGTTACGAGCCTAGAAATATTTATTTCTATAACTCCATCTGTCTGAGATCTAAATGTCCTCAGTGAGCTTTATATAACTCTATGAGGATAATCCTAAGCAGGACGATCCATTTGTCGCCCGTCAACATCACCAACCCGAATAAACGAGAGCCGGTGGACACCACCTGGAACCTGAGGAATTCTAGACACGAAGTCTAAGATTACCTGTTTTCTTTGGATGTGTCGTTCAATCCTAATTCGCTACTCGCCAAAGCGTCCTTTAACTCAAATTCCTCAGCGCCTGTCAGCTCAACTAGCCCCTGTCCAACCAGACTAGCGGCATTTTGCTCAAATAAGTGCGCGTGAGGATAGAGAGGACCCTCGTTATCAAACAAGCGAGCATCAAAATCCGGGAGAGCATAATACCCGAAGCTCGCTATTTGTAGAGCACCTAATTTCGCGCTAATTTTATCCGCACTAATTTGCAAAATCAGCGGTGAGAGCGGTTTTACTTCAGAGTGGGCTTGAGCCAGCACGCGCAGCTCTAAGGCATGGAGTACGGCTAAATCTACACCCAGCTCGTTTATATCGCGGCTTAGTTCCTCATCCTCTATGTAACCCTGCCGCTCTATATAGCTTTGTATATCGGACAGTTGGCGCTGCAAAGCAGGCGCGGTTACCTGAATGTCTAAAGTCACCTCAACTGCTACTTGGCCTTGTGGCCCCGAATTGGCAGACTGCTGAGCCATGCGCTGAATGAAAGCCCGACCTGAAATAGGCAAAATGGCCTGCTCACCCAATAGAACATTGGTAAAAACCACGGTGCCAAATTGACTTTGACTGGCGCTAGACGGACGGACCTGAACTCCCGGTGCACTTAAGTCCACAATACACAGGCCATATTCCTCTGTGTCTGTATCATATTCTGTATCTACTTCTGTATCTAAGTCTGTATCTACTTCTATATCGGCTTTTTGATGTTCTTTTTGATGCTCTTTTTGATGTTCTGTCGGCAAGAACCCCACCAACATCCACTGTGCCGACGATATGCCCAATACAGCGCGCTTCTCACCATTCAGAACGTACTGGCCGGTATCTAGATCTTCAGTCAGCGTGGTCGCCATATGTTGGCTTAAATCTGGCCACTGGGCTTCTTTCCAACCGAAACACCAACCCTGGGATAGGTTCTGAATGCCGGGTAAGTATTCGCTTTGGGGAGCACCCGCATCAGCTAGATGTTCAATCAATAAAGGGCCAACATGCTCGGTGGCAAAGGTTCTGGTAGAGGGGGCGTTTGCCGCCATGCAGCGGCTCTGCCAAATGTAATACTGTACTGCGGTCCACTGTGTGCCGCCAAATTCTACAGGCCAATGGGGCACTGCCCACCCCGCGTCCACTACTGCCATGTACCAAGTTGCTATTTGCGTACGGCCACGGAAATTCAACAATTCAGCTTCAGGCGGCCAATACTGGACAATGAACTCATCTATTTGAGTACAAAAGTCTTGTTCTTGTTTAGAAAATTCAATTTGCAACGTTCTTTCTCTTTACCCATTCCCGGCCGTTATAATTTGTCCGCTACCGCCACTTTGGCTGTCCCAGACTTAACTCAGACTTAACTCAGAAGCGCTAAAACCCAGCATAGTGTTTTCAATGGCAAATTTCAGAGCTAAACGCGCTCCAAGCAACCAAAAATGTCCTCACCTAGGTTATATAGCGTGGCAACAAAGGCTGCGAAGAGGGTATATACAACCTAGATAAAACACATCAAGAAAGGCACCATAGCCTGCATAACTGAGATAAAAATTATAAGGGAAATGAGATGAGTTACAGCACCATTCTTTACGATGTAGAAGACAGTATTCTGACAATAACGCTAAATAGGCCTGAGGCGCTGAATGCGTTCAATAACGAAATGCTCTTCGAACTCATAGATGCTTGCGATAAAGCCGATGCCGACGACAATGTTAAAGCGATAATCGTTACCGGCGCAGGCCGCGGGTTTTGCGCAGGCGCTGACCTATCCGGCGGCGGCGACGCCTTCGACTACGACTCTAGAGCCGATAAAGAAAGTGGCCTAAGCCGAGATGGCGGCGGTCGCTTAACGCTCAGACTATACGAGCTCAACAAGCCCATTATTGCTGCCATTAACGGCCCGGCAGTGGGTGTAGGCGTGACCATGACTTTGCCTATGGACATTCGTCTTGCTTCAACCAACGCCAAGTTTGGCTTCGTTTTTGCGCGCCGCGGCATTGTGCCAGAAGCTTGCTCGAGCTACTTCCTACCCAGAGTAGTGGGCATCAGCAAAGCCTTAGAATGGTGTTATTCGGGTAAAGTTTTCCCCGCCAGCGAGGCCATGGAGGGCGGTCTACTGAGAAGTTTGCATGAACCTGAAGACCTATTGGTGGAAGCGAGAAAAATCGCTGCCGAGATCAGAGACAATACCTCCGCCGTATCCATAACTTTAGTCCGCCATATGATGTGGAAGATGCTTGGCGCAGATCACCCAATGGAAGCGCATAAAATCGATTCTCGTGGCATTTATCATCGCGGTAAGTCACCAGATTCTAAAGAAGGTGTGGTGTCTTTCTTGGAAAAACGACCTGCAGATTTTCCTGGCAAAGTGTCTACCGACATGCCGGAATTTTTTCCTTGGTGGGAAGGTCGCGAATTTTCCTAGCCAAGCTAGCAAGGCCTAGTAATAAGACAAGAATTAGGACAAGAATTAGGACAAGTGCTAAACCAAATACTCAGGCGAGTATTAAGGTTCACACTAGACCTGTACTTGACCTGCATTTGACCTGCACTAGGCCTTTTATTGCGGTCAGCTAAAGCCTAAGATCCGCATCATTATCTAATAGTCTGGTTAAGAATAAGGAACGAATGTGAGCAATCCCGAAATAGCGCAAAAATCTCCCTACCCTGTGGACGTCACAGAAGGCAAAAAATACTTTTGGTGTTCTTGTGGAAAGAGCGCACGACAGCCATTTTGCGACGGCTCTCACGAAGGCACTGACTTTTTACCAATGACATATACCGCAGAAAAAACGAAGACAATGTTTTTCTGCGGATGCAAATACACAAAAGGCGCACCACTTTGTGATGGCGCTCACAACGCACTAGCTCAGGATTAGTAAAATCATGTTTAAGCGTCTATTTAACTTTGACGAAAGGTCAACCCGAAAACTGGTGGCCGAACTAGAATCAAGCAAAGATCACGCCCAGGTGGAGATTCTTAAATCTTTAGCCAAAGACAAGGGTTCCGAAGAGTTAGTAGAACCGCTTAAACAAACAATAAAAGACTTGCTGCAATCCTCTGCTAGCGACGAGGTGCGAAGGTCAGCTATGCAGTTGATTGAAGACCATAGCTTGTTAGAGCCATTTTTGAGCAAGGAAAATCTTGCAACAACCGCTGCAGCGAGAATAATTGCGCTGGTTGGTGCGGATCAAGCCCACCCAATTATGGCCGACCCGCGCATGATTAATGCGCGCATAACCAGTGCCGCAGCTGCGGATGTGGATGGCCTAATTGCACATGCCACCTCTCTCGAGCAACTTTGCCAATTAGCTCTTCGCGGCAATGAAACCTCCTTGCACAAGATATTGGGCAAAGCAGAAATGCGTTGTGAAGCGGCGCTCACCCAATTAGAAAAATGTTCTCGGGGGCACGACAAAGCAACCAATCGTTTGGCGAGAACTCAGCTAGAGACCATCAAAAACGCTAAATCAAACAAAGCGGCGAATATTGAAAGTCTTGCTGCGCTTGATGACACCATTAAGAAAACCTTAAAGGTAAAAGCGACCAACCTAGATGCGCTCATCGTACAGCGCAAAAAACTCAACCTGTTGCATGAAAAGCGCAACGAAGCGATCACAGCGATTGGCCAATCCGAGACCGACCTAAGGGCTTTAGTCGAAGGTGGCGCCACTTATACGCCGGCAGCAAACCCGCTAGAGAATATCGACATTTCTGTCCCCGATGCCTCCAGCAACCCTTATCCAGAATTAATTAAACGTCTGCAACAAATTGAAGTAGCCGTACAAAACGACAATGCGTTAGAAAATTTGCCGCACCTGATTGCTGAAAAACAAGAAATATCACGGGCTTGGTCGGTAGCTTCAGAACAATTTCCACCGAACCAGAGCCAAGAAGATATTTATCGAGGCGCCAGTTCTAAAGTTCAACAACTGTCCAATGCGGCTGAGAGACTAGAGAAAGTTAATCTTGGGGCACTGAAAGCATTTGTGCAGTCCAACGAGAAGAACATTAGACGACTACTGGAAGTGAACAAAAAGTGGACTGCCAAGGCCGAAAAAACATTGGCACAAATAGCCTGGCCGAAAGAACTTCCGGAACCATCAATACTCAGAGAATTTGCTGCTTCTATTCCGTTAAGTGTCGCTGCCAGTGCCGAGATAAATGCCGAACAAAAGAAGCTGACCTCTGAGTTAGAGAGGCTACTAAACAACATCAAAAAAGCCGTTGAAGGTGGCAGCCTAAAACAGGCCAGCCAAACCCTGAGCAAAGCACGTGCCATTCAAAAGCGCGGTATCTCCGGTTTTGAAAAGGACGTTAATGCCCTGAGCGCCCAAGTGGGTGAAATGCGCGACTGGCAGGACTTTGCTACACACCCAAAACGCGACCAGCTCATCAACGACTTACAGAATTTAGTCGACAATCCATTGGATCCGGAAAACCAAGCAGATCGTCTGAAAGATTTGCGCCGACAATGGAATGCACTTGGCATTCTGCGCCGAGAAGAAGCGGAACAGCAAACGCGCTTCGACACCCTAGCCGATCAGGCCTTTGCCGTATGTAAAACCTACTACGCTGAACAAAACGGCGTAAAAAGAGAGAACCTGAAACAACGCAAAACCCTGTGCGCCAGCGTGCAAGGATATTTACAAAGTACCGACTGGGCAAATGCTGATATTCAAGCCGTTGAGGGCATTATGCGCGCAGCCAGAGCTGAGTGGCGCACATACCACCCCTGCGACATCAAAGCCCTAAGACCGGTTGAGAAAGAATTCGAAGCGGCGCAAGCACAATTATACCAAGGCATCAAAGACGGCAGAGATCGCAACATTGCTGCAAAAGAAGCCATTGTTGCAGACGCCAAAGCGCTTTTAGAACTAGAAGATATTGAAGTTCAAACTACCCAAGCGAAAGAATTACAAACCCGCTGGAAGACTATTGGCAGTACCCCTCGTGGTATAGATCAACGTCTGTGGAGAGATTTTCGGGCTGCCTGCGACGAGATCTTTAAGCGTTTAGATACATCGAAGAACGCAGCCGCTGTTGCCAACAAAGAACAACAAAGCTTGTTAGAAGCAGCTATTGCTGGTTTCAACAAAGAACAAACCGACCCAAGCCAGTTTAAGGCCGACTTCGAAATATTAGCGGAACTGGCCGACAACACCCAATTAAGTGGCGCCCACGTTAGCCAACTCAAAGGCTTGCGCAAGATAATGGAAGATCTGCACAAGAACGCCAAGCAGGCTAAGGTGAAATCGCGGCTTCGCCAATGGGAAGAGTGGGATATTGCAGTTAGTGCAGGCGAGCAAAATAATGAGCCCGTTGCCTCTCCACATACTATTTTTATCGGCCGCATTAATGGCGACTGCGCAAATGAAGATCTAGAACGGCTCACCCTAGAAGCTGAGATCGCAGCAGAGTTAGCCAGCCCGGCTAAAGAGCAAGCATTGAGAATGACTTTACAGGTTGAGCTAATGAACGCTGGGCGACGTAATATGCAGCTCATCGATAATCAGGAATTTATTGAACGATGGTGCACTACCGGACCGAAGCTGAAAGAGCATGATGCTCTGCGCAAGCGTTTCTTCAACGCCTTGGAACATCGGCTAGCTTAGGCTAAAACTCAATAAGAAGAGCTATGCGAGGTTTGGCGAAGGCCTTTCATAAACTCTTAACGGGAAAGTGTATGGCGATCTTAGCCCCGCCCATTGCACTGTCACCTAAAGACAATCTACCCGCATATAAAGCAACTAGCTCTTTCGCCACGGCTAAACCAATTCCCTGACCCGACACTTGGGTATCTAAGCGCAAGCCACGCGCTAAAACCTCTTCACGTTTGGCAACCGGAATACCGGGACCGTCATCTTCAATAGACATACTCACCGCGGCATCAGACGCCTTGCTTGCGGGGACTACATCAATGCTGATATGCACCGAGTATTTGCCGTATTTACAGGCGTTCTCGATAACATTACCCAATATCTCTAACAAATCTCCCTCGTCTATACGCAGCTTAGGTTGTCCAGACACCTCCAGCAAAAGGTCCATCTGGGGAAAGGCTACTTCTAAGGTTCGCACCAATTTTTTCGCCAGTTCGCCAACCTCCACTTCAGTGTTCAGCAGCACCGGCGCCGACACCACTACCCGCGCCAGTTGACGACTCACGGTATCTTGCATTTGATCAATTTGATCGCCGAGCAAAACCTTGTCTGGCACCACCTCCGCCAACGCGTTACGTAATACGCTTAACGGCGTTTTGAGGCTGTGAGCGAGGTTATCCAATGCTTGGCGATAGCGAACACGCTGCTGTTGTTCATGACTGGCGAAGCGCTGTAAATTTTCCGCCAGAGCAGACAATTCTACAGGGTACTCATTACTCAATTCGTGCCTTGATCCTTGCTCTAACTCGCGTACTTCTTTTTGCATAACCAGCAATGGCTTTAGTCCCCAGCCCAAGGCCAAAAGCTGGGCCAGGATAAAAAATAGCGTGGCGCCACCCAGACCTAACCAAAGGTTTTGCCGGAATTGCGCAATAGCGGCGCGATATTCTGCTTGGTCAACTATCGCAGTAAAAACCACCTGGTTCGGATCAATGCCTTCCCAAATTACCGCATAGCTGAGTTGAAACTTTGCTTGTGCGCTATTGATATTAGAGAAGGAAAACACGCCCGGAGTTATGTTTTTGAAGGACAAGTTGTCGCTGAAATTTGATGAATCAATGGACTGAAGTGACGGCGAGCGCCAAAGAACTTTACTGCTAGCGTCGGTGACAATGGCATATAGCCCAGATTCTGCTTGGGCTAAGCGCGGATCCGCAAGAGATTGATTGAACACCAAACTGGCACCCTCTTCTTCCGCTATGCCCATCAACGCATAGATCACCAATTTTAATTGTTCTTCTGCGCCTTGGACGATACTGGCCGAATATGTGCGATCCAGCACCCAACCTGTGGAGGTCAAAAAGACCACTAATACCAGGCTAGTGATTGAAATCAGTCGACGCTGAATAGATCCAGCCATTAGGCTGCCCTAGTCAATTCTTGCAGAGCAGTACCTTGGGGCTCAGCCACCCTCAAGGCATAGTTAAACTTAGGCTGCATAGCAAACGTCGGCTTATTCAGCATGGTTATCTGCACTGAATCTATAACCTTGACCGCGAATAGTCTTAATGAGGCTTAGCGGAGCGATTTTTTTCCGCAAGCGACCAACGAATACTTCGAGCACATTACTGTCGCGGTCAAAATCTTGTTCGTACAAGTGTTCGGTAAGCTCGCTCTTAGAAACAATACGTTCTTGATTAAGCATCAGGTATTCCAACACTTTGTATTCAAAGGCCGTCAATTCAAGGGTATTTCCATGCAGGGTGGCGATCTTGCGACTGGTATCTAAACTCAGCTCTAAGCAGACGATCACTGGCGTAGCATGACCTGCAGCACGCCGAATCAACGCATTGAGGCGGGCAACCAATTCTTCCATTTGAAAAGGCTTGGTCAAATAATCATCGGCGCCGGCGTCAAGGCCACCCACTTTGTCTTGCCAATGGCTTCGCGCAGTCAGTACCAAAATGGGGAAATCGCGTTTTGCCGCGCGTAATGATTTTATCAGGTCAACGCCATCCAATTTTGGCAGACCTAAATCAATGACTGCAGCGTCGATGGGAAATTCGCGACCGAAATACAAACCTTCTTCGCCGTCCACGGCCACATCCACTACATAACCTTCACGGCGAAGCTGCGTGGCCAATTGCTCGCGGAGATTGGCTTCGTCTTCTACAACGAGAATACGCATAATTTACCTAGTTTTTTGCACACGGCCACGATCGTCCACCACCACATTGAGCACCCGACCACCATCGAGTAACAGGCGAATATGGTGCCGTGAAGGACGCTGATCTTGGCCATTTTTTGATTGCGCAGAAAGCACCCGGCCACCATTTTCGCTGAGCGCGATATCAATGGCTTGTTGCAGAGAAACTTGCGGCGCGGCGCGAGCGCCACGCTCACCCAAGAAGCCGCTACGAGGCGCATTATTTTGGGCGTGCGCATCTATGGCCATTAGTGGCAAAGCTGCGACAAGGGTACCAAGGAGCACCCAATGATTAATTTTTATCATACTCATAACGGAAATATAGCAGGCCAGTTAGCGAATTACCCACAACAAATACTCCTGCAATTAGCTAAGGCGCCTGACTTTACAGATAAGGCCGCAAACAAAGGTCCAAGACCATTATCTAAGGTAATGAACAGGCCTAAGCCAATAGGCACAAGCAAGTAGACAATGACTGCCAGCCTACTGGCTAATTCAGCCGCTCTGCTGACAAATTGAGCAAAGCTAGTGAGCAACCAAAAACCAGCAGAGCTGAAAACTAGCTGGCTGTTTGACTCGCCGAGCTTTTCACTGAAAAAGCGCTCTAACTAACGAAACGCTTTAACCAAAAAGCTATTTATCTATTTAGCTATCTAGGCTGGGTTGACTGCCACTCGAACCCGTAAAGACTTGCCGGGATCTCGGTCCATACGTGTCTCATAGGTTTGCCCTGCATAAACATAACGTACGTCGTAGCCGAGCAAGTGTTGTTCTTCTCGCTCTTCATAAACAACCTCACACACTTCCTGCTGGCGGTAGGTTACTGCGGTTCTCTGGTTTTCTCGATGACGGCGACCAATGTCTCGACCAATGGTGTAGCCCAATACACCGCCAACGGCAGCACCCACTCGTTTATTCGATTTTTTGTTTCCTACCGCATTACCCAGCGCGCCACCAATTAAGGCACCCACAACACCAGCGGTTTTAGATTCGCGAACAGGTTCTTGATAAGCCACACGCTCTTGTCTACAAACCTCTCTAGGTTCTTCGTAAACGACAGTTTCATAAACCGGGCTAGAAGAAACTACGTTGGCCCGCTGAACACTGGTATCTGCAAAAGCAGACATTGAACAAACGCTCAACCCTGTGAACAAAGCCACTGCTTGCAACACGCTCGATCTTACAGAGTGGGTATTTAGATCGTTGTCGAACGAACCATTTAGAGAAGTTTTATCAGTCATTGCCGTCACCTATCTTTATATTTTCAAGTTGATGAAACGATAACCTTAGCTAACTGAACACACTCTGAACGAAACAATTCGACAACTGGATTTATGCAAGGCTTTGGCAAAAAGCGAGAGTGAGAGTGAGAGTGAGAGTACAAAACCGCACTGCACGCTGGCGCATTTTAACCGGCGCTACTTGGCGTCAATTAACGCTAAAGTCGGTAGGCAGCGCATTCATACCATGCCCTTAACTTAACGACACCGCTTTGACTCTATGGTCCTCAGCTAACGCCACCTGAAGTCCGGGCTGTAGGTTCGGTGACTGCCACTGCCAAAGTGTCAGGCGTTGGTAATGCTCAATAAAGCGGTTTATCTGAGCTTCTGACATGCGTTGGGGTTTAGGTAAGCGAGCTTCCTGCTGACCACGCCACTGATGCACTTGGGCGAAGCTCGGAGCGTTCAACTGCACCCAATAATCGATCTGAGGCCAAAGCTCCGCATATCTATTCCCGATTTGCGCATTCACCCAGCGTCGCCAGTGGCCACCTTCATCTTCGACGTCTTCAAGGGAGTTTATGGCGTTTTCCAAGCGCTGTTCAGGCTCGGGCTGAACACCCAAACACCAACCTTCTAGTACTAATACTGACGCCTCTACCTGCCGAAAACCCTGACGATCATCAATACCTTTGTTGAACTTAGGCAGACTCAGTTGTAGTAACGGCGTCTGCTTGGCCCCGGCAACAGCAGGCTTGGCCTCGGTCTTGGACTGGGTTTTGGACTGGGTTTTGGACTGGGCGAATGTTTGCAGGGTTTGCTGAAGCAATTCAACGTCATGAGTACCCGGTACACCCCGAGTCTGCAGCAATGGGTGCACGCTTTGAGCTAGCAACCGACGCTGGGCCTGAGTTAGGTAAAAATCATCTAAAGAAACCGCCACTGCACTGACACCTAGGTCGGATATTGCACTGACCAGATACTCGGCAAGAGTGGATTTACCCGAGCCTTGGCTGCCACAAATAGCCACAACACTGAGGCCTTGCTGAATAATCATTGGCGCAAGCGCACTGCTGATCAGTTGCCAATCTGCAAAACCCCGCGAAATATTATTTTTGTCGCCACTGTTAACGTCATTTTCTGCTGCCCAAGCCAGCTGTTGCTGCAACTTTGTTAAATCCAATTGAGTCCCCGTTTTTAGTCGATTGCTTCTCACCTAAATGACCTGCGTGGCGCCAAGTAAGTTGTCTCTTTGCGTGACTTACATTAATTAGGCTATTGTCTTTGAACTGATACCTTTGATCTAGACTCGATTCTGTACAACCCTGCATCGGCGTACATTCCGTCGTATACGAAATATACACAATAGTTACTTTAACCTTGTGTTGGATATTAAGCTGAACCTGCACCCGGGAACTAAGCCATTATTGGACGGTTGCTATTAAGCGTTAAAATACCGCGTCGCCCTAGCAGCACAAGTCAGCTAGCATTGTTAAACGAGATTAACCAAACGGTTAATCCATCATCAGTACACTATTACGGAGTAGGTAAATTGAACTCTAAACTGTTTGGTTTTTGTGGCGCAGCGCTCATCATGAGCGGTTTTTTTGGCTGCGCTATATCGAAAGAAGCATCCACTAATACGCTAACCAGTGGCACTAACGCAGATGAGCCTATCAGCGTGCGCAAGAGTCCAAATGACAATAGAGATTATCGCTACCTTGTGTTGCCGAACAAAATGCGCGTGCTATTGGTCTCAGATCCGAGCACTGATAAAGCCGCCGCCGCTCTGTCTATTTATCGCGGCAGTTTTCACGAGCCAGAATCACGCCCGGGCCTAGCGCACTTTCTCGAACACATGCTATTTATCGGCACAGAAAAATACCCCGAGGTAGATAGCTTTCAAACTTTCATCACGGGTAATGGCGGCTCCTCAAATGCTTATACCGCTCAGGACCACACCAACTATTTCTTTGATATTAAGGCCAGTGGACTCAACGAGGGTTTAGATCGCTTCGCCCACTTCTTTATCGACCCATTACTCTCACCTGAATATGTAGAGCGCGAGAAAAATGCGGTGCATTCGGAATATCAAATGCAGATTAAAGACGATGGCTGGCGTGGTTACATGGTCAGCAAGTTGGCCCTGAACCCAGAACACCCTGGGCAACGCTTTACCATCGGCTCTTTAGAAACACTAAAGGGCGATGTAGGCGGTGACCTGATGAAGTTTTTTGCAGAGAACTACTCCGCCGATCAAATGGGTCTTGTAGTGCTATCTAACCAATCGTTAGAAGCATTGGAAGCACTAGTCAAACCATTGTTCAGCCAGGTTAAGAACTCTGATATCGGCGCAAGCTATCCCGACCAAGCGCTTTTTACAGAGGCGCAATTGCCCTCTATGTTGACGTCAGTTTCGCTGAAAGAAAAATACCAAATTGCCTACAACTTCCCAATGCCAAATACCCGAGAAGTTTATAAAACCAAACCAGAACAATACATTAGTAACCTCTTGGGCCATGAGGGCCAAGGCAGCCTACATAGTGTGTTAAACGATCTTGGCTGGATTGAAAGTTTAGGCGCTGGCACCCAAAGTTTTGACCGCCACAACAGCCTCCTTTCCATCAATATAGAACTAACTGAAGAAGGTCGCGTACATATACCGCAGATAACAGACCTGCTATTTCAGTATATTGATTTACTCAAAGCAGATGCACCCGAGGAACGGATTTACCTAGAACAAGCCAAGGTTGCGGAACTGGGTTTTCGCTTCCAAGAAAAGGGTTCAACAATGGGCTTTGTCTACCAAATGGCGCCGCGTTTAGACGAATACCCGGCCCAGGACTTACTTGTGGCCCCCTACTTAATGGAAGGCTTCGATGCAGCCCTCATCCGTCAATCACTGAGTTTTCTGCGCAAAGACAATGTCTTTATGGAAATTTCGGCGCCAAACCTAAAAACAGATCAAGTGGAGCCTTGGTTTAATGTGCCCTACTCTTTAAGTGTCGGCGCAATTCCAACAACTAGGGTCGAAGGCGCGAACTTAGAATTACCACCCAGTAACCCCTATTTGCCAAACAGCCTAAATCTGCTTGCGCAAGACAGCCAGACCATTCGCTTAATCACAGACACGGCCGACTTGAAAGTGTGGTTAGATACAGACGTGTCATTTGGCACGCCACGCGCCAACATGAGCATCCAGTTGTTGGCCAGCGGCGGATTGAGCGACCTCAAAGATAGCGCTTACGCTACGCTGTATCGAAGATTGGTCAACGACTCATTAAGCACTACTGTTTATCCCGCCTACCTCGCCGGGTTGGGTTATGCCATTGGCGGCAACGAAGCTGGCTTTAGCATTGCGCTGAATGGCTACCAAGATAAGCAAATGCAACTCCTAGAAACCGTAATGGACCACCTTCTAAATGCTCAATTAACCGCAGAGCGTTTCGCGACGTTTAAGAGCGGGCTAATAAAGGATTGGCAAAACGCAGCCAAGGACAAGCCCTACACCCAAACCCTTAGCGCTCTGAATACCCTGCTGCTTTCCTCCAGTTGGTCGCCCACAGCATTAGCCAATGCTTTAGCGCCACTTACCCTTAAAGAATTGCAAGAATGGCGCGCAACAAAGCTCGCAAAAATTGGCGTTATCGCGGGACTACATGGCAACGTATCAGTCCAAGACGCCCAAGCACTAGAGACTTTACTGCGGCAAAAACTGCCTATGAGTGCTGTCACAAAAGTACGGTCATCAGTGGCCGAAATCAGTGAACAATTGTTATTGAACATTAATGTTGATCACAACGATGCCGCGTTATTAATCTATATTCAGGACTCAGACGATGGTTTTACCAGCAGAGCAAAAAGCGCTTTAGCTGGCCAAATATTGCGCTCGGCATATTTCTCTAGTCTGCGCACTGAGCAACAACTAGGCTATGTAGTAAGTGCCGGGGTACGCCGGTTAAATACTCGCAGCGGCAACCTATTTCTTGTGCAGTCACCTAAAGCCGGTGCCAAAGATTTAGAGCAAGCAACACTGACTTTTATGCAAAACTATGTAGAGGGTTGGCAAGATCTAAGTGATGCAGAGTTTGCCCAACAAAAATCTGGCCTAATCAGTCGGCTGACAGAATCCGACAAAAATTTGGGCCAGCGTAGTCAAAAGTATTGGCAGAACCTTAAAGACGAAAATTACAACTTCGACTCAAATGAACAAATTGCCGCAGCGGTAGAGAAACTCAGCAAGGCTGAGATGGGCGAGTTTATGCAAGATATCCTCAAGCGTTTGAAAACTGAGCGCATACTCATTTTTAGCCCAGGTAAGTTTGAGCAAACGCCCAGCGAAGGACGGTTATTAGAAGACTCTTTAGCGTTCAAAAAGTAACTCGGCCACCGGCGTAAAGGCCCATTAGAACCGCCCTTGGTATAGTTTTCTCAACCTTTGGGCGGGGCGATAACATACCTGGCTCCATAATCACGTTTACTTTGCTTGTCTCCATTTGGACTAGCTAACAACCGTGAAACCTTCTGCTTCAATAAAAAGCCTAGTGGCGCTCTATTGGCCGAATCAGATAAGTGGGCGGCTGTTTTTATCTGCACTTTTAGTAATACTGGGAGTGCTGATTATCAGCATCTCTGCAAAAATCCAAATTGCCTTTTACCCCATACCGGTGACCATGCAGACTTTCGCAGTATTGGTTATTGGTATAGCTTTTGGCCGCTGGCTTGGCGCACTAACAGCTAGCGTTTACTTAATCGCTGCAATACTCGGTCTACCAGTACTAGCAGGCGGCAGTGAAAAATCCGCAGACTTTGCGTTATTAACCACTCCAACTAGCGGCTTCCTGATTGGTTTCATCGTGGCTGCATGGACCGTTGGTTGGCTTGGCGAATTAGGCTGGGGGAAAACTGTTCGTTGGGCATTGTGCGCAATGATTATAGGCACCTGTGTGATTTTACTACTGGGCATGTTCTGGCTAACGCTTACTTATAGCTGGAGTGGCGAACAAGTTCTGAATAGTCTAATTGGTTTGATGCCCGGTGCCATCCTGAAAATAGCCCTAGCCTCAGTATTGGTACCTTTTCTTTGGCGCGAGGCCAGCGCCTAACAAAAAAATTGAGCTTATCTTGTACCTAAGGGGTTAAGATCAATCGCAAAGCTCGAAGTTCTAAACTCCAAGTTCCAAGCTATGGTCTCTTAGTTCTAGACGCTGCCTTTGCTAGGGCATATTACTGGGCAGATCTAACCTGAAGGGTGGTAGCGACTCTATCAGCGCGCGACCATACCGTTGGGTAACTATACGTTTGTCGAGCATGGTAATGGTGCCAAAATCATTTTCGTGACGAATTAGGCGACCACAAGCTTGCACCAATTTCAGCGCCGCGTCTGGCACTGAAATTTCATAAAACGCGTTACGCCCACGGGCTTCAGCCCATTCAGCAATAGCTTGGTCAATGGGATCATCGGGCACAGCAAAAGGTAATTTGACAATAATTACATGGCGGCAATAAGCGCCGGGTAAATCTAGCCCCTCGGAAAAACTCGAAAGACCAAAAAGGTACGAGCCTTCTTTGGCATCAACCCGCCGTTTATGTTCGACGATTAACGCTTGCTTACTGCCATCTCCTTGCACTAACAAACCGTCGGAGAGCTTTTTCGGTAACGCTTTTACTACGGCATTCAACTGCCGCCACGAAGTGAATAATACCAGCGCGGACTCTTCTCGCTTTAACAAGTCGGGCAGAAGTTCTGTGATTTCCGCGCTATGAGCTTCAAAATCTCGGGGATCTGATTGCATACTCGGCACATGAAAAGTGGCAATTTCTGGATAGTTAAATGGGCTGGCAATAACCAATGTTGGCACTTCCACATTCAACCCTACCCTTTCAATAAAGCGGTCAAATCGCCCCAAGGCGGTAATGGTTGCCGATGTACAAACAGCGCCATAGCAGCGCTGCCAAAGTACCTCTTGGAGGATGTGCCCAGGCTCAATGGGTGCGCTGACCATCTCCACATCATAAGAATTTCTGTTCAGCCAACGGGCATAGCGCCGTTGTTGCTTAGACCCACTGGCATAATCTTCCAGTAAAGCCTTAGTGGCCAAGGCACGACTTTGTAATTGGCCTACCGGTAGCAACCAATCTTCCGCCTCAAAAGCTTTTTCCCAATCTAGGTTGCCAGCAACTGCTTCTTGCAAAAGTTCGTGGACCCGCTCTAGATCGTCACAAAGTTTGTTCATTGACGGTAAGGTAGCCAGCGAGAGATCCATCAACGTCTCTGGGACTTCACCTAAAGGGAACCGATATATCTCGCGATCTTCGTCCTTAGTCTCGAATGGCATGATGTTAAGACCAGCAGACAATGCCTCGAACATAGATTGCAGGGCGACGGTTTCGCCCGCCACACTGGTGGCCAAGGCGAGCAAATTGTGTGGGCGCGCAAAGCGCTGAGTCAACGAACTAAGAATGTTATTGACGTTATCTAGCCATTGGTGGGTGCTGTTAATGCGTGCGCTGGTGGAAAAATGATTCTGGGTTTTATCTGCAATATGATGGGCTTCATCAAGAATATAAATGCAGTCTTCTGGCGCGGGTAAAACTGCACCGCCCCCCAAAGCTAAATCAGAAAGTACCAAGTCGTGGTTGGCTACAATGACATCAGAGCCCTCCAAATTTCCGCGAGCGCGGAAGAACGGGCATTGCTTAAAAAATGAGCAGCGATTATTACTACAACCGCGATGGTCTGTGGTCACTGTAGACCAGGCGCCATCCGCCATAGATTCTGGCCAGCTGTCGAACTCGCCATCCCAAGCACCCTGGCCATAGCGGCTGAGCATTTCTTGGTAAAGTACCGTATGGTCTTCATCAGACACATCGAAAATAGGAATGGCCTGCTGTTCTTGGTACTTCAGGTGGTCATCGAGACGCTTTAGACATACGTAGCGGCCACGGCCTTTGGCCAAACTGAGGCTAAAGGAAAGCCCTGCCCGTTCTTTGATATCCGGTAAATCTTGCAGCACCACTTGTTCTTGCAGGGCTACCGTGGCTGTACTGAGTACTACGGTCTTACCCAAGCTTTGTGCAACTGGAATGGCCGCTAAACAATAGGCTGCGGTCTTACCGGTGCCCGTACCTGCTTCCACCACAGCGACCCTGTCGCCATCACCAGCTAACGTGCGCGCAATCTGTGCAATCATTTCTCGCTGACCACGGCGTGGCTTGAAATCTCTGGATTCCAACCAAGTGCGATAAGCAGTTTGGATTGTCTCTTTAACTTTGTCGGTTAGGGCTGAGGGCATATGCGAACTCTGCGGGAAAGTGCTGCGTAAACCAAGCAGATAGGTAAGATATTTCTGCTCACACTGAATTGTAAGGTCAACAGGTCATGGCATTGAATAGTCCTTGGGAGTGTGAGAATGTGCGGCGACAACAGTTGCTAGAAAACAAGAAAGAAAAAACCGATAAGGTACCAATAATGAAAAACCAAAACGCCACAGCTGCAGCAAGATCTGAGCTGACTAGCAGATCGATCATTTTGACCATGAGCAAAGCCCTGATATTTACATTGGGTTTAGGTGGCCTAGTGCTCACAGCTCAAGCAGAACCCAGGCTTACAGCGCCCGCTGGCTTCAGCGTGACGAAACTGCCCTTTTCAGTACCTAAAGCACGACAACTGGCCCTTACGGATAACGGCACGCTGATCATCGGCACACGCAAGTCAGGCAATGTGTACGCAGTGCCAAATGCTCTAACAGCAACAAACCCAAAGGTGGTAACTTTATTTAGCGACCTTAATGAGCCCAGTGGCCTGGCCCTAGCAAATGGTGACCTATACATCGCAGCGGTTTCCAAAGTGCTGCGCATAAACGATATCGAAAACAAGATAAAAGCCAACCCTCAGTTTGATGTAGTCACCGATACACTACCCACTAAGGCTCACCACGGTTGGAAGTACATAAAGTTTGGCGAAGACGGCATGCTTTACGTACCCGTTGGTGCCCCTTGCAATATCTGCCTCTCTGAAGATAAGCGCTTTGCCACAATGCTGCGTATGGACCCATCAACTGGCAAGACCGAGATCATTGCCGAGGGTCTAAGAAATGTTGTGGGTTTCGCATGGCACCCAGAAAGCAAAGACTTATGGGTAAGCAATAATGGTCGAGATATTTTGGGCGACGATATACCAGCCGACGAGCTGAATGTGATCCCTGCGAACAACTCCAAACCACTGCACTTTGGCTACCCTTTCGTCCACTCCAACAATGCAGGCGACACCGCCGGCTTAATCAAGGACCCCAAGTTCGGTGATCATGAGGATGCGGCC
>CAJJAQ010000101.1 GCA_905182095.1 uncultured Pseudomonadales bacterium
TTCGCCTTCAACCAACAAATGCCCACTAATCGCTATTCTTTTTTGATCTGTAAAAAAGCAGTGCCGACGAAGCCACCCCTGCAATAACCTGGGCCAGTGCCCTACATCCGGATCATCCAAAGCCAACCCAAGGCCGTGATCACCCTGATTAAAGATGTGCAGCTCAGCAGCTACACCGGCCTTTAACAAGGCATCGTAGACTAAGGTCGACTGACTGGCTGGCACAACACTGTCTTGATGGGTATGCACAATAAAAGCCGGCGGGGTATTGGCGGTGACTGCTGTATCTGTAGGCGAGTACTCGTCTGCCTTCCGCCCTCTCACGGCACCATTGGTCACCGCATAAACCGGCACAACGAAATCTGGCCGACTACATATATTATCAATTGGATCGGCAGCACTAGCCCTTGAGTCAACTAGCGGCTCATGAGTGGCCACTGCTAGCGCCAGATGCCCCCCGGCAGAGAACCCAAGCATGCCTATTCTGGACGGGTCTAACTGCAAGTCGTCGGCATGATAGCGAATCACCCGCATACAGCGCAGCGCATCGAGTAGAGAAATACTCGAATGATATCTCGGCCCCAAGCGATAACGCAGCACAAAAGCATGAATACCTTGTGTGTTAAGCCAATGAGCCACCTGTAGCCCTTCATGATCAGAAGCCAAACTGCGATAGCCACCACCAGGGCAAACTATGACACCACAGCCATTGCCCGATGATGCCAGGTGCACACTGAACATAGGCTGATCTATGATCTCGTCGTCCAAGCTTTCAGGTGCAGAGTGCGGCCATAACCGAATATTCGTTTCGGATAAGGTGTCGCCAATAACCTGCGCCGAACCCAAGTTCCTCAAAAGAGCCGCAATACGTTCCATCGTCATCTCCAATATCTACTGCGAGCCTCACCGCACATGAGCGTGATTGTAATAATCAACAAGACTAATTCTAGTTTTATATGGCAAACTAAAAATGTACTGGGCTTAATGTTGTCAAGCTGATCGACCGCAAACAACACGCGTATCCGCATTAATTTTTCCAAACAACTTTTGACCCAATCAAACGAAAGAGGTAATTGCATGATTCACAACAATGTTATCTTGCGCGCAAAACGACCAGAAGATATCGACAAAATCAGCGGTTTGTTAACGCAACAAGCCGAAGTCTCTCTCACTGAGCAGGGCTGCCAGCGATTTGAAGTGTACCAGTCTGAAAGTGACACCCAAACTTTCATTCTTATCGAATGGTGGACTAGCCAAGAAGACCTTGATAGACATAAAAACGCAGAACAATTTGTGCAGGTTTATATCCCTAAGGTAGTGCCCTTAGTTGATAGATTCCCCCACCCAAGCAGACGCCTAGTCTAGATAAGCGCCCGTACATAGGGATGCCCTTGACATTTCTCGCCTCTATAGCGCTATCTATTGTTGGCTCACTAAATGCCGTTAAGTCTGGATTCAAAATTAACAAGTGCAAAGTATTAGGCATGCTCTGCCATGGCTTTTTACCGAATCTAAATCTAGCTGCGAAAGTGAATAACTAAATACTGTGTATTAGAGGTAGCGACCATGAAATTCTTCAGCCCGAAGAGTATTGCGGTAATTGTTCTCCTTATCTCAGGTTGCGGTGGCGGTAGCGGCGGTTCTAGCGCGCCTGCACAAGCTACCCCCACTGCGATACCCATAACGTCGCCTACTGTGCGCGCATCAATAACTGGTGGCACATTTAGCACTGTTCAAACTGTAGAACTCACTGCAAGTAACGGAGCAAACGTATTCTTTACTACGGATTCCACCACACCAAACAACTCCTCAACGAGTTATAGCGGCCCCATCGCAATTTCAACAGACACAGTGCTGAGTTTTATCGCTATTGGCAGCACAGGTCAGAGCAGCCAAGTGATTAGAGAAACTTACCTAATAGATACCTTAGCGCCTATGAACCATGCCCTTACGAGTGCTACCGCCGTCGTTAGCACCGATAATCAATCAAATTTCTCATTAAGCATTGAAAACGGCGAAACTGGATCGACCTATAGAATAGTCATTGATGATGCTGATCCCAACACCTCCGAAATAGTAAGAACCGGTAGAATCGTCATTTCTTTTGCAACGACTATACAAGTAGATCTATCAAATCTTGCCAACGGACAGTTATTCGCGTCCCTCGTACTTTCTGATGATGCCGGAAATAGCTCCACAAGCTTCTCATTAGAACTCAATAAAACCGGTAGCCTAGGCCCGTTTGCAGTAACAGGTGCTGCGCGCATTTCTCCGGGGACACAAATAGACTCCGACGTAAATGACATCACTACCACGATAATTACTAATAATGACTTCAGCAACGCCCAACAAATTTTTTCCCCCGGCATGTTGGGCGGCTACGTAAACCAGTCCAATACTGGCGAAAGCGGACATTTAGAGATTTCTGGCGACAGAGATTTCTTTTTTCTAGAACTCATCAATAGTGACCAAATCATCTTGACCATCGGCGATGATAGCGCCGACTTAGATATTAATCTGTACAACAACGCCCGCGAGCTAGTCGCCGACTCTATCGGCACAGGTAATACAGAGGTGATTAACGTAACCGCTTCGGGCACCTATTTCGTTGAAGTTTTCGCATTTTCTGGCGCTTCGAACTATGTTCTGAGCGTGGGGCAAAGGGCAGGACTAAATACAGCTTTCAGCGATCTGTCTAGAGCAATGTCGAGTTTCGATGAATTCGTGCCTAACCAAGCGGTATTTCAATTAGCAGGCAAAGCATTAACCGCCGAGATGCAGACTAATTTGAACAGTCTAAAATCCCAGGGTTTAATCATGGCCGATGTCGCCGCAGATAAACCACAACTTATGAGTTTTGGCAGCGTCAAACAACGCGATCGAATGATCAATTCTGTAAACCCGCTTCTGCATTCACAACAGATTACTTCTGCTACGGGAAATGCACAAAAAAACAAACAAGAAACTATTTGGGCCATAAAGGCATTAAGACAAAGAGCAGATATTAGCGACGCACAACCCAACTTTATGCGTGGTAGGCGCGTAGTGCCCAACGACCCGTTGTATAGCGAACAATGGCATTTTCCGCACATTAAATTGCCAGAAGCCTGGGACATTACGACAGGCAGCCCTAACGTAATTGTTGCGGTTATTGACAGCGGCATATTGTCCGACCACCCAGATTTTCAGGGTAAATTGGTGGCCGGTTACGACATGATCAGCGATGCCAACAATGCGCGCGACGGCGACGGCATTGACAGCGACCCAGAAGATACAGGAGACCTAGGACTTGGCGATGGCAGCAGCTCATTCCACGGCACTCACGTCGCCGGCACAGTGGCAGCAGCAACCAACAACAACATTGGGGTTGCGGGAGTCGCGTGGCAAAGCAGCATTATGCCAATTAGAGTTTTAGGGCGACAAGGCGGCACTAGTTTCGACCTAATTCAGGGAATTTTGTATGCCGCTGGCCTGGAAAACGCCAGCGGACAAGTTCCTCAACAACGTGCTGATATCATTAATATGAGCTTAGGCGGCGGCGGCTTTTCTTCCAGTGAAGCCAGTGCAATAGGCGCCGCACGCAATGCAGGCGTTATCATAGTCGCCGCTGCTGGCAACAGCGACAGTGGCAATCTAGAATATCCGGCAGCCTATGATGGCGTCGTCTCAGTAGCAGCAGTGAACCAGGCCAACATTCGGGCCAACTATTCCAACTTCGGCCAAAGTATCGATGTAACCGCTCCCGGCGTTGACTTAGACCAAGATGCCGATCAAGACGGCGCGCCGGATGGCGTCCTCAGCACAATCGGTAATGATCGCGGCTCTACAACAACTTACGGCTATCGTTTTTATCAAGGCACCTCCATGTCCTCACCACATGTTGCAGGCGTCGCTGCCTTAATGAAGTCAGTAGACACAACCCTAAGCCCAGCGGAATTTGATCAGGTTCTTAGCGAGGGAAGAATCAGTGATGACCTTGGTGATGAAGGTCGCGATAATGATTTTGGCTATGGTTTGATAAATGCCATGAAAGCAGTGAGCACCGCTCGAGAGTTAGCTTCAGGAACCCTCACCCCACTGCCGGCTCGCCTGCAAATCTCACCGTCGACAATCGACTTTGGTCTTACCCAAGTTCAGCAAGCGTTTAATTTGGCCAACTCCGGTGGCGGTACATTAAGCATCAGCAGCGTCACCGAAAATGCCAGCTGGCTAACTATTACAAACAACTCAAGCAACGCCAATAACTTGGGTGCATATACCGCCAGCGCAGACAGAGATGCCCTCACTATTGGCTCACACACGGCCAACATCGCAATTCAATCAACGCTTGGCGCAAGCCTAGTTGGAGTAAACATTCGTGTGAGTGAGAGAAATTTTAGTGCTCAAGCCGGCACTCTATTCGCGTTATTGGGCGACCCAAGCACCGGTGACACCATTTTTCAAGAAGTACTAACCGATCCGTCCGACGGCAGTTATACCCTCAACTTTATATCCGTACCCGCAGGGGAATATCAATTATTCGTGGGTTCCGACATGGACAATGACGGATTTATTTGTGATGCAGGAGAGGTCTGTGGCGGCTACCCAACATTGAACCTGACTGAGAATTTACGGGTAATTACAAATAGGCAGCTGGAAATCGATATCAGCTTTGATCAAAGCCGCTTCTTCAATCAGTTGAATGCAAAGTCGTTCCAGGGATTTCCCTACAAGGACAAGAACAAGGCTGTGAGTAAACCTAGGGCTGCCGCTAAAGACCAATAATGTCGCCACATCACGTCGCCTGTTGCCAACCACTGGCGCAGCGGCGGCACAAAGAAAAAATCAGCTAGCCGATTCGATCGCGACTAAGTGTCTAACTTATATTGCGGACCAACTGGCACACCGATCACGTTTGGCGCAGAAGGTGGCTGTTTAGGAGAGGGCCATACAACCGGCAATCCATCCCCTTCAATCAATCCGCCAACGGGCACTCTAGCGCGATCCACTGGAAACGCCGGCCAGGGCTTGGTGCGCCTACTACCAGCTGCAACAAATACCACTGTAAAGACTCGGCGAAGATTGGCGCTGGTATTAGCGGCAGCTTGGTGTACGGTGAATCCATTGTGCCAAACCACATTACCTGGGTTCACAGCTACCCATTCAGGGACGGCGCCTGCAAGAGCAGGATCTGCAAGGATGTCATAAGGTTCAGTGCTGTGGGTTATGTCTACTGGCTTCAACCCACCAGCTTTATGTGAGCCCGGCACATAAGCCATAGCGCCGTTCTCAAACGTCACAGCGTCAAATGGAATCCATGCACTGATTAAATCAGCATCGCCTATGGGCCAAAAAGTTTGATCTTGATGTGGGTCGGTTTCGCGCCCGCCAGATTCTTTATACAAGGCTTGGTCTTGCCATAAATGCAATCCATCGACGCCAAGCAACTGCGCAGCGATACCCGCCAAACCCGCATCGCAAGAAAGATTTCTAACAATGTCATTGGTTTCCCACAAGCGCATACATTGAACAAAAGATTGTTCATAAATAGTTTTTTCCTCAACCTTGCGCAAGTCATCAGTCGTACGTAAAGCGACTTCGGTATCGACGGCGCTGGCATAATGCTCCAGCATTGAGAGTGCAAAAACACCATCAGTGACAACGAAACCTTTGTGTCGAAATTCTTCAACGACAGAATCACTTACCAAATAGGGGAAATCCACCGTTTGTTTATGCATATAATTTTCCTTTCAAAAAATCCAACGAAGTACAACAGCCGAGGCGACGTGAACTAGCCATTGAGCAAAGACCAATCAGGCACAGATTCAGGATGGCTCAATTCACCAAAGGCATTTTTCACTACTCGACGCTGCTCATCCAACCAGTTTTTTGATTCTTCACAAGGCAATAGTTGGTCATTGCGACGCCGCTGATGGGCATCTAGCTGGCTACGCATTTCTAGCAGTAAATTATGTGCAGTAGCCTGTGCGACCAGGTTATTCATCTGCAATGGATCTGCTTTTAGGTCGTATAACTCTTCTCTGCCATTTAGCCAAAGTGCGTAGGTATGAGTCTTGGAACGCACGCCGCGCCATTCCGCACCGTTCTTAAACCAGTCAAAGTACTTAGAAAAATTCATAATGAAGGCATTGTCTGGTTCAGAGCCAACATTCAGATTAGAAGATTCACCGCGCCAATAAGCAGACAAATCTTTGCCCTCGATTGAACGCGGTACGGGTATGCCGGCCAGTGCACAAATGCTCGGAAACCAGTCCACCATACTAGTAACAGTATCTATACGACTGCCCGGCGCAATCCTTCCTGGGAAACGAACAATTCCTGGCACATGTATAGACGCATCGTAAGGATTCTTTTTTGACCAGGGATTTACGCCCTGAGAACCACCTTGAGTACCATGATCTGAAGCGAGCACAAAAATTGTATTGTCGACTAGGCCGCGCTGCTCTAATTCATCAAGCAAATTACCCAGCATTTCATCAATAGCCAATATCATCGCCAAATAGTGGCGCATCATTTCTAACGCATTTTCAGTTTGCTCGCTGGGCACATTAGCGGGCAACAGCAGCTCTTCAGGCAGCGCATCGTAGAACTTTTGCGGCGCAAACTCGAAAGGGGTGTAGTGTGGTTGATGCGGGGAAAGAAAAATTAAAAAAGGTTCGTCGCCACTTTCATCAATAAATTCCCGGGCGTAATTCATAAGCCCGTCAGTTTCATAGCCCTCCCAGCGCTCATAGTTCCAGTCGTCCTTATTAACAAAACCATTGAAATAGACCATATGCTGGTTATAGGCGCGCCAGTATTCAAAACCCAACCGGTCCCGCCCCTCGGGCACCCAATCAGGATGTTGGGGCATACGGTCTAGTGCCGGCCATAAGCCTGTGTGCAAATGCCACTTACCGATCCAAGCGGTTTTGTAACCCGCGTGGGCAAACGCATCGGCAATGGATATTTCTGAGTGACGGGTACGGGTGGTATTGATCAGGTGCCCGGTAGTCTGAGGATAGCGACCGGTTACCAGCATAGCTCGAGCTGGCGTACATACTGGACAATTGGAGACTGCGTTATCCAACGTCACGCCTTGGCTGGCCAGGCGGTCAATATTTGGCGTGCAAATTTGTTGCGCGCCGTATTTTTGACTGTAAAGCGGCAACGACTGGGCTCGCAACTGATCCGGGAACAGTACAACAACATTTGGGCGCTCTTGCGCCTTGTTCAATTCCGCCACCGTTTAGTTCCCCTTCTCAGTAAAAGCCCTTGGGCTTTCATATCAATGCAAAATAATACTCAGCCTAGAAACTGGCACTAGCACCATACCTTGCTCCTAGCCTACTTCTTGTAAGGGGTCATATCCATATTTGGGTAGCGGGCTGATACCCCTGCAACGGTTTCCTCAGTCCAGTAGGCATCGCTTGGAGATGGAAAACCAATAAGCTCGCGCTCTTGCGGTGTTGCGTTTTCCAGCCAATTATAAAAGCTTGGATAAATACCCTGTTCCGGCCAACCGATAATGCCCATCCACCGCGGCTTAGCTGGTGCATATGAAACGAAATGCGCGACGCGCGCACCTTCATCCAAAAATGCGGTACCCCGATGAAACGTGCGCATGCTGTAAGCGAGCACCGAACCTGCTGGCATGGTGGTTTTAACTTCATGATCGTAAAGGCTTGGACGGTCTTGCCTTTTATGAAAAGCAGGCCAGAGAATTTCGTCCGCATAATGTTGCCAAGAGCAAACTGCGGTGGGTGCTTCATGCTCTGCCACATCTGTATAATAAATCAGGAAAGCGGTCTGCCAGTAAGCAGGGTCTTTAGGTGGGTAGGTCAATGTATGATTAACATAGTCTAAATGCATTTCTTGATCTGCATCGGCGTAATGGCCCTTACACTTATAGGTCAGATCTGACTGTTCACAAATAATATCCCCGCCACCTGCCATTAACGAAGCGAAACGCCGAAGCTCAGGGTGTAATGTGATCGCGTTAAGGTGTGGACCGCTGAATGGAAACCTCCTAGTACGCCTAGATCGTGAAACTTCATCCCAGTTCGGTGGTTTGGGTCCAGTTGGGTTGGCTGCGTAGTCAAGCCAACCTGGGATGAAACTCTCAACTTCTTGGCGGGCCCCAGCAAGCAATTCTGGAGATAAAAAATTTTCTAAGATCACATACCCATGATCTCTATAGTGTTGAATCTGCTCTTCTCTAATCACTTCCATTCTCCCGTCCTAGAACATTTTGCACCTAGTTGAATCGAGACTTACAAAATCATTTTACCAATTGACGACCAACTCTATGTTTAGCCGAGTATCTTGGCAAACTACATAATACGTAATATGTCGATAAATAAATAAAGTAAACGTGCATGGCGAGCGCTACAGCCCCGTCACCTCCCAAAGAACAACTTTAAGCTGAAGGTAGCCTGCTTAACCATTAGTCAGCCGCGAAACCTAAGTACTAAGACCACTGCGGCGGCAACTGGCACTACAATCTGTAACCTGTGGGCGAAGAAACCAGCAATTGGTTTTATATATTTATTCGACAAGGAGCCTTGCTCAATGACGAACAGCAATTGCAAAGGCATGGTTTAAAGTATGTAGAGGAGAGCCCGAGGGTGTATGCGTTGCTAATAGACGTCGGTAGGTGCAGTCATGGAGTAAACCCCAAAAAGGAAACAACCTAAATTTTTTAAAGGGTTTAGCAATGGCAGGAGTCAGTTAATGAAAGCCGATCATTTTTTGAACACCCGCCACTCTTTAGCGCGTTGAGCAGACAGGGAAACGACAAACGCCTGCAAAGGCAGGCATTTGGTTAGCGACGCCGAAGTCTTGAGCAAACTCTAAACAGAATTTACCGTCAAACCTCTTACGTACCTGATGTAGCCGTGGCTGCAGTGGCTGTAGTAGCTGTCGTAGCAGTTGTAGCTGTCGTAGCAGTTGTAGCTGTCGTAGCTGTGGTAGCTGTAGCCTCGTCAGCTGGCACAGAAGAGTCCCTGGAATCTTTCACAGCTACTGCGACCAGTGCAACACCAACAACACCAAGGGCAACGGCCGTTCCAACCGACAATCCACCTGCGCCGCCCGCATTCGTTCCAGCTTTAGAGTTATTAGCTCCGGAATTCGAATCACCTAATACTGGCTGACTTATACAGGCCATGACAAGAACTGCACTACAAAAAACACCCTTAACAGCACGCATCGCTTTCCCGCAAAAGTCAGCTTTGGTGACCGCATATCTATTTACTGAAATCATTATAATCTCTCTATTCACTGTCTATTAATTATTGAAACTCTTGAAACTATCTGCCCAGTTGCACTTTGCGG
>CAJJAQ010000102.1 GCA_905182095.1 uncultured Pseudomonadales bacterium
AGCCCAATGCTTGAAGTTGAGTTGCTTGATTATTGTCGCGAATATCTTTCACACATTAAGTGCCCGCGTAGTATTGATTTTCGGGACGAACTGCCGCGCCATCCAACGGGTAAGTTGTACAAGCGCCTGCTCAAAGATGAATATTGGGCTAAGGCAGCAGCTGCAAGCTAATGTTCAGCGTTAGGGGGCCACTGATTGAATATTCATTCGGTGGCATATCTTCTCGCATAGTTCTATTGCGTTGACGCTTTGCAGTAGGCGCAGAGAAAACTTACTGTTTTCTAAGTAGATTCGCTGGCGAGTATTGGTCTGTCAGCGAGCGTTTAGTCTTATCCCAATCTGCTGGGGCGTCTAGGGTCTTCCATATGTCTTTTGCTAAACGCTCTATCGGCACTGCGTAAGGAGCCATCACTGGCGCTAACTGATTTGCCTGAGCTATTAACGCATCTTTCGAAATAGGGTCTCTTTGTGTGGCGCTGATGGACCCTTGGGGCACGATGATGACTCTGTTGCCCGAGTCCCGTCCTTTCAAGTTGATGAATTTGCCGAATACTTCCTTATAGGTGTTGGATTCGTGATCGTAGAGCACACTGGTGGCGAATGTATTAGCGACTAGTACGCCATCTTTGCTGAGTAAGCTCTGCACCTCCATTAGAAACTCACGAGTCATTAGGTGCTCGGGAATATAGTCACCGTTGAATGCGTCCAGAATAATTAGGTCGAATGTTTGTTTTTGTAAAGCGGCGCGTTTGGCAAACACTCGTGCATCTTGTTGAACTATTTGGTTGTTGGCATTTTCCTTAAAGTTGAAAAAACGTTTTGCTACGCCGATTACTGCAGGGTCTATCTCAACGGTTTGTATTTTTGCTTGCGGTAAAATTTGGTTTAGCGCTAAAGGCAACGTTCCGCCACCCAAACCGACTATGAGAATGTTTTTGGGGTTTGGTTTGAATAAAAGACCAGACATCGCCATGCGCGTGTACGCAAACACCATGCGCTTAGGATTCTTTAGGTCCATGCAACTTTGGCTGCTGTCAGCCCTTTTTAGGGTGAAGTTCAAGCACAGCAAGTCCCGCCGTTGCTCAACTAGAATACTCGTATATAAAGAGCGTTCCTCGTGAATTATCTTTTTCTTAGCAGCCATGGCCGCGGGTGTGATGATGCAACTACTAATAGTCAGAGCAACGATGACAGGCCACAAAAATTTTAGTGGGTGAGCAACGAGACTATTTGCTAACGTGGTCATACAAGGATTGTTTAACAAGCCCATTGAAATATCTCTCTCTAGTATAAGAAACAGTTAAAATTTACGTGCCAGATGAAGGGCTGTTTACAGAACTGTTGCTGTCAGTTACGTGGCTTGGGGCAAAAAACCACGCGATAAGGCCAATGCTAAGCAGTATGAGCGTGAGTATGGTTATGATGGTATTGACCTCGAACCAGAGCACTAAGTAAAACGAAGTGACCAGTGTGCCTATAGCGCTGCCAAGTGTTGAGGTGAAGTAAAGGGCGCCTGCTACTTTGCCGCTTTCTTCTACATTGTCTACAAGCAACCTCACCGAGTAGGGCGATATCATGCCCAAAATAATAGTTGGCAGCATGAATAGAAACGCTGCGGCGGTGAGAGATCCGTAGCGAGGGTCTTCAATCTGCAAGAAGATAAACTCCATGACAGGCTGGGCATACAAAATCATCGGATAGAGGAATAGTGCGCTGGTGGCAAAGATGCCTGCAAACTTTCGAGGCGATGGGTTTTTTACGGATAGACGCCCCCCCAGTAGATATCCAATGGCCAGAGAGAGCATGAAAATGGTGATGATGCTTCCCCATACATAGACACCGCTACCGAAATAGGGCGCCAGTATACGGCCACCTAAAAGTTCGAAAGACATGATGATGAAGCCGCCGCAAAAGGCCAGCAAATGGATGATTGGAATCATTTTGTAATTATGCTCGTCTGTTTGGAGTGAAAGTCAGATTACTAACAAACGGTAGCGGTTTAGCGACGTTCGACTTCTTCCGTTGCAGCGCCGCTGTCTTTCCAGCCTCTATAACCGTCACCAATATGGCAAACTCGCTCTAGCCCCATATCTTGCACTGCCTTAGTGGCAAGTGCTGAACGCCAACCGCTTTGGCAATAGAAGATGATGCGTTTGCCAGAAGCAAATGCTTCTTTGTGATAAGGCGAAGTAGGGTCTACCCAGAATTCCAACATGCCTCGGGGCGCATGGAAAGCGTTGGGTATTTTGCCTTCTCGTTCTAGCTCTCTGGGGTCTCGAAGGTCAACAAACATAGCGTCGTCATCTTCAAGGAAATTTTCAGCGTCTTCGATCTCGAGGGTCTCGATTGCCTCTAAGGCGTTATCTATTAATTGTTTGTGGGAGACTTTGAGCATGGTCATACCTTTGTAGTTTGTGTGGTTACTGCGCCAAATCTGCCGTCACTGTGCAAAATAGACGCAAAACTTTGATTCAGTAAGCAGCCGATATAGGCTGGCGAAGCGTCGCGCAGCCTAACCTATCTGGACTACTTACCTTGCCAGTTAGGCGCACGTTTTTCAGAAAATGCTTTGGGTCCTTCGATAAAATCTTGACTACCCACCATTTCCATCACCGAAGCGTATTTACCTTCCATGGCGTCTTGTAGAGAAGCGCTGTCTAGGCTCTTGTAGACCACGTCTTTGCTGGCGCGAATAGACAGAGGGGCGCACTCGCATATCATTTTGGCCCAACGCTGGGCTGCATCCATAAGGTCATCATGCGGCACAACCTCGTTAACAAAGCCCAGTTGCTGGCCTTCTTCAGGACTGACATGGCGACCGGTTAGGATCATGCATAAGGCGCGCTTAGGTCCAATTTGTCTTGGTAGACGATTGAGGCCGCCCGCTAGTGCAGCAAGACCAACTTTCGGTTCAGGTAGGGCAAACTTTGCGTTCTCTGAGGCGATGATCAGGTCGCAAGCAAGGGCGATTTCAAAGCCGCCACCCATTGCTACACCGTTGACGG
>CAJJAQ010000103.1 GCA_905182095.1 uncultured Pseudomonadales bacterium
AGGGAATGCCCAGTGCGTATATCGAAAGTGCGGTAGCTCTAGTTTCGATGGGGAAATAGTCGGATATTAAAGAGTGGCTGGGTGGGCTTGCGCCAGCTTCACCGATGCCTACGCCAATTCTCGCCAGCAGCAGGGTTATGAAATTATTCGCTAAGCCGCATACGGCAGTCATGGCACTCCATATGACCATGGAGACGGCGAGGATTTTTACCCGGCTGCGACGGTCGGCGAGGGCCGCGATTGGGATACCCAAAAACGTATAAAAAACGGCGAAGGCTAAACCGCCAAGAAAACCAAGTTGGGAGTCACTGAGAGCCAATTCTAATTTAATGGGTTCCAGTAACAGTGACAGGATGGACCGGTCAACAAAATTAATTATATACCCGACAAGAAGTATGCCCAGTGCGTATTTCCGATAGTTTGGTCCAATATTTACGGCTTCAGACAAAACGATTCCCCTCGTTTAATTTGTAATTATTTACGCAGGCTTGTCGGCCTGCGAGTCCCCCAATTATGGCTGCCGATTCGACAACCACCATTGCATAGTTTGTGAAACCAATTCAGCTGCATCTTGTTGCACAAAATGCCCTGCGTTTGGTGCAGTAACGATGGTCACATCGTTATCTACCCAATCCCAAGTGTTGTTCAATCCATCTGAGTGTAAGGCCGTATCCTTGAGGCCATGAAAAATCAACACTGGCATATTTAAGCGGGGTGATGCGCCTGCTACTGGGCTGTTATTTTCACCTGATGGGTAATTGGCTTTGTAAAAATTCAACATGCCGCTGAAGCTGCTGCGTTTGAAAGCCTCGGTGTAGTGCACGCGCTCTTGTTTATCGGTTACCCATCCGGACAAATTTTCTGCGGTCATCGGGCCACCAAAAAAAATGTCTGGGTCGGTGGGCGAACCCGCAATGAACTTGCGCGCGTAGTCACTGTTTTGTTGTTGTTCTTTATTTGTCGCCATTTCCCTGGCCATACCACTAGGGTGCGGCAGGTTTAAGATGATGAGGTTGTCGACCATTTGTGGCAGGTTAAAAGCAACCTGCCATGACACCGCGCCGCCCCAGTCGTGACCCACTACCGTGGCACTAGATGCGCCTTGGTGTTTGATTACTGCGGCAACGTCGCCAACTAGGTTAGGCATTGCATACTCGGCTACGCCTTCTGGCTGGCCGCTGAGGTTGTAGCCTCTTTGGTCCATAGCCACAACAGTGAAATTCTCCTTTAATGCATTTATTTGGTGCCGCCAGGTATACCAATAATCAGGAAAGCCATGAACCATCACCACCAAAGGGCCTTGGCCAATTTTTACATAGTGGATTTTTACGCCGTTGTTGTCGGCGTATTCATGAGTTACTTCGTCGAGTAGGTTTGCGTTAAGCATTGGGCTGAATACCGCCATGATCAGTAAAAGTAGTTTTCTCATATGTTCCTGCATTTAGTGGTACTCCTTGTTGTCACGTCAAAGAGGTGCATTTGATCCTTGGGCTGTGCGCATTTGAGTCGCCTGTTTAGATACACAGACAGTTCATCTGCAAGAGTATTTAGATCTAGCCAGCACAGATTTTGAGTAATTCCCCTAGCCTAACCCTACCACTGGTTTGGAAACCTTAAAAGCATTCCACAATGGAGTTGGCTGGTATACAGGGAGTTGCGAGCGGTACGGGTTGAAATGACCGCAGCGGGGAAAGTTTATACAGGTCTCGGTATTTCGAGGTGTGTTGCGTGCAAGGTTAGCGGCGTACTCGGCGCTTGAGTCGATCGAGTTTTTCTTTCCACATTTGAAAAGCTTCCGGATCACCGCCGCGGTCAGGATGTAGTCTTTGGCACATGCGTCGCGCCTCTTGGATTTCTGCGACGGGAATAACCAACTCAAGGCCCAGTTCTTTGATCTCTGAAGGGCTTAGAGTCTTTACCGGGCTGGCAGCCTCGGGTGGTGAATAAAAGCCATGCCATTTCCCCGAGCCCTTTGTGGCATAGGACACTGGGCCAGACAGGCCTAACTTCCAAGGGTGATTTTTCGCAGGCTTTTTCATATTGGCATTCTAATCGATTAGGTCGATAGCCTAGATTTTTGGCTATATGTTAACAAGTGCAGCAAAGACATACTGTTGCCCAGACAAGCTGCGCTAAGCAGAGCGCGCTGCTTCTTCTCTAGCCGCCCGAACTTTGTCGTTACTTTGATTAAAGAGAATATTTTGTCGTTTTTTGTTCTCTTCTTCGCTGAGTTCCTTTTTGCCTAACTGATCACCTACTTTTCGACCTACTTGTACAGCGGGCCTCGATGCAACAAGGTCTACCCAGCGCTTGAGATGGGGAAAGGTCTGCCAAACATTTTCGTCAACCATGCGGCCGAGTAGAAACGCCCAAGGCCAAGTTGCCATATCGGCGATAGAATATTCTTCGCCGGCTAGATAGGTGTTGGCAGAAAGCTGCGCGTCCATAACACCACTCAGTCGATCTACTTCACCCATAAATCGTTTTACCCCATATTCCAATTGGCTAGGGTCATCTGTGATATTGCGAGCGTAATTTTTAAAATGATTGGCGTTGCCCATCATAGGCCCCAGATTCGCCATTTGCCAATGCACCCATTGCAGTACTTTATAGCGTTCAGGTCCTTGCTGGTCGGTTAGCGCTGGAAGGAATTTTCCTGTTTTATCTGCGAGGTACTCGAGAATGGCGCCAGATTCAAATAATCCAATGGCATCGCCTCCACCTATTGGCGCATGGTCAACAATTGCAGGCATTCTATTGTTTGGGCTGATGCGCAAAAAGTCAGGTTTAAATTGATCGCCGCCGCCAATATCTACGGGCAGTAAATTATAATCTAGCCCGCATTCCTCCAGCATAATGGTGACTTTCCAGCCATTTGGTGTAGGCCAATAGTGACAATCAATCATCTTTTTCTTCCCCAATAAGAGTGTGCATGACGCGGTCAATAAGCCGCACCAAACTAATGGCGGTTGGGCAATTACAATGTAAAAAATCCAATCGCCGCACTCACTCAGGGTAATCGAATTTCACTCAATTTGTTGAGAAAATTGGCGTATTGGAGTATTCCTTCTACTGCGTGTATGCGTAAAAACCAGCACCGAGTGTTGAAGCGGAAAAATACATAGGTGATAAAAGCCGCGAAATTGTAACGGCTTAAAAGTAGGGGGGTTCATGACCACAGGAAACAGTAGAGAAAATGGAGCGCACAGTTCAGTTCGCTTGGCGGGCAAAACAGCAGTGATTACTGGTGGCGCCAGTGGCATGGGTCGTTCTACTGCATTACGTTTTTTGGCCGAAGGCGCAAATGTCGTTGTGGCTGATTTCAATCAAGCAACTGGGGCGGCGCTGGTTCATGAGGCCGAAGAGTTAGGCTTTGCTGGCCGTATTGTGTTTATTGCTACAGACGTGGCGGTAGAGGGTGATGTGCAGGCTGCGTTAGTTTTGGCGGTGGAGACTTTCGGTCATTTGGATATTGTTTTTAATAACGCCGGGGTTGGTGGCGCGATCGGTCCTTTGACTGAAACCACTACCGAATCCTGGGATTACACCATGGACGTTTTAGCCAAAGGCGTTTTTCTGGGCATTAAACATGCCGCGCGGATTATGCGCCGCCAGGGCACAGGGGGTTCAATTATTAACACCGCTTCAATTGCAGCACTGAGCGGTGACGCTGGGCCATTGGTTTATTCCGCGGCTAAGGCTGCAGTGGTCAGTATGACCAAGTCCGCTGCAGTGGAACTGGCGCAAGAGCGTATTCGGGTGAACGCCATTTGCCCGGGTTTTATTGCCACACCATTAGCCGACGGTGGCAAGCCGGAAAAAACCAGAGAAAACTTTAGCCGCGCGCAACCTTGGCCCGAATATGGTCAGGGCGACCATATTGCTGGTGCGGCCTTATTTTTTGCCAGTGACGATTCAGTTTTTGTAACTGGCGAGGCGCTAGTGGTTGATGGTGGGTTAACCGCTGCCGGCCCTGAGCTGTCGCGTAAGTTTCCTCGTACCTCTGGTCGCAATTCTAGGGTGGCTGGTGTTACAAAAGGGAGTACTGGCGAAAAGCCTGAGTTGAAATCTATCTAGCTGAGCATTAAGTATCAGCCAGACGTCTAAATTATCGAGAGGTCCAGAGTATGAGTTTCACAGAAAGTAGTAGTGATGCAGCGGCTAGGCCTTTATCAATAGCCGGTACGCCAGCTGCATCGCCACTGGGTTACTACAGTTGGACCTTTGGTCAATGCGCCCGCGATCCATTTTACATCGCCGTGGTGATCTACATATTTTTCCCCTACTTCAGTAATGTAGTTGTGGGTGATCCCGTAAAGGGCCAAGCTTTGATTGGTTATCTAAATGCCACTGCCGGCGCAATTATGGCGCTAACAATTCCTTTTTTGGGTGCAATTGCAGATAAAGGCGGGCGACAAAAACCATGGCTCGCTGGGACTGTTGTGCTCATAGGTCTCGGGGCCTTTGCCCTGTGGTGGGTCAAACCTGCAGAGGCAGGTTTAAGCGTGATGCAAAGTTTGGCGGTATTGTTGGTCATCTTAGTCGTATTTGCTTATTCCGAAGTGTTTCACAATGCCATGCTGCCGCGAGTGGCTCCGGTTGAAAAAACGGGTTTAATTTCTGGTATTGCCTATTCATTGGGTAACTTAGGCGGTCTGTCGCTGATGCTCTTTGTACTTTTTGCTTTTGCCTTGCCCGGCACTCAGGACTGGTCCTTTTTGCCCGCGCAACCCATGTTTGGCCTTGATCAGGCCACGCATGAACATGACCGTATTGTTGGGCCTATTACTGGTGTCTGGGTGCTGCTGTTTTCATTGCCAGTATTGCTCTTTACCCCAGATGGTAAGGCATCAAATTTGGGTCTGACTGAAGTGGTCAAATCAGGGTTAGGCGATGTGGTTGAGACGGTTAAACAACTTAAGCATTACGCCAATATTGCCCGTTACCTGCTGGCACGCATGTTTTATAACGACGGCATGATTGGCGTCTTGGTGTTTGGTGGTATTTATGCGTCTGGCACTTTTAACTGGGGTTCGACAACGCTTTTGATTTTTGGCCTATGTACTAGCTTGTCCGCCATGGTGGGGGCGTACGTTGGCGGCCTCCTAGACGATAAGCTTGGCTCTATGAAAACCCTCAAAATAGCCGTGGGCATGAGTTCGCTAATACTGCTGACATTGGTGTCTTTTCAGCCCGGGACTATTTTCTTTGTAATCCCTGTATCTGTTGACGCGGTTTGGAGTTTCCCCTATTTCAGCACAGTTGCCGAAATAGCCTATTTTTGTACGAATCAATTGTTCGCACTGTTTTTTGTCACAGGCTTGTCTGCTTCGCGTACCTTGATGGCGCGAATTTCGCCGCCACAAATGGCCGCGCAGTTTTTTGGTTTGTATGGTTTGAGTGGTTCGGTGACTGCATTCCTCGCGCCACTTTTAGTCGCCACCACGACCACATACTTTCAGTCACAGCGAGCTGGTTTTGCTTCGCTAATCATACTCATGATCATTGGCGGCGTTATGCTGCTCTGGGTTAAAGAAACCCAATCCACAGTAGCACCAGGCAGGGCGAGTAGTTAGTGCAGCCTATTTCTTAGGGGGCTAATTGTTAGTTCGTTGACTAGTGACTACTTCGCTGGCTTGCCATCCATAGCGCACTGATTTTGCTTCTATTTTAATTGTGGGGGCATTTGTAGAAGCGCCTGTAGAAGCTTTTGTAGAAGTGCTTTTAGCAGCATTTGTAGCAACCGGCCCCGTGTAAAGTTGCCAAGAACTCTCGCCATTTAGACGATAACCAATACTCGCATCTATGGGGCTGGTGACAACAGCGCGGTGACCCTGCCAGGTAATTTCAACTGGGGGTGTTTGCGGGATGTTTCCAGCATCAAGAAATTTGCCGCGCATAATGCTTTCTGGTTCAGTGCCGGTGTCGCCAACCCGAAGAATAAATCGATCCAGTGCATGACTCATAGTTTTTCTCACCTCATCTAATTCTGATGCTTGGGCAAGATTGTTCATCTCATATGGATCACTGCTAAGGTCGTATAACTGCTCATTCCCTGGTGGGAGAAACCAAGCATTTTGTTCTGGCGGCAATAGTCCAGACTGGTGCGCCCTTCGCCAAGCGCGTGTCATAGCCAAATTATCTCTGTAGGCAAGAGCGTGACCACCGGGGACTTTAGGGTGGTCACTGCGAATATATTTGTAACGATGGCTGCGTATTGCTCTTTGCTTGTCGACAACCTCGTCCATGCGATCACGTGATGCGTAAATATATTTTCTTTGCGCGTTGTTGCCGTCCATTGCGCTGCTGCCAGTTGATGATAAAAAGTTTCTGCCGTGTAAATAATTGGGCGGTTCAATGCCGGCAAGCTGTAGAATGGTGGGTGCCAT
>CAJJAQ010000104.1 GCA_905182095.1 uncultured Pseudomonadales bacterium
GCAACCCGGCGTACTGTGATGTTAATCCTCAGCGACTGGCGACGTTGACTATCAAGCAAGTTTTGCCTGTGTAGTCTGCAAAATTCACTTCAGAGCCTTGGATGTCGAGCATCTTGATGTTGTGGAAGTCTGTCATTTTAGTTTCCTGTTGTTTCGTTACCGAGAGCGATACTAACTTAGGTTGGCTGTGGCGCAAACGGGCATTGGCTTTGCGGCTGTGATCTGGTTAACATTCAGGCTCGGGGAACTTGATACTGTTTGAGTTGGAGACCATTCCATTTTGGTAGTGTGTCTTCTTCTAAATCTAGCCGGTAAGCAGGCCCATCGGACACAAGATGTGACCGAGCGGCAAGAAGTTATGTAAATGCTAGGGCTGTGGTTCAGGAAGTAGCGATAGCTACGCAACGAGATAAATTAATCCATAAAGGGAAGAAACTATGAGAGACGTAGTAATTGTCGATAGTGTGCGCACAGGCTTAACCAAAGCCTTCCGCGGAAGCTTTAACTTAACTCGATCAGATGATCTTTTGGCGCATTGCATCGATTCACTTTTAGATCGCAATCCAAAGATCGGGGCTGATGAAGTAGAAGACGTCATTGTTGGCGCTGCGACTCACACAGGCGAACAAGATGGCAACCTAGCTCGTCTTGCAGTAATTCTGTCAAAGCTACCTGTAAGCGCTGCTGGCGTTTCAATTAACCGTTTTTGTTCTTCAGGCCTGCAATCAATTGCTATGGCTGCAAATCAGATCGCTTCAGGTCAATCCGAAGTAATGATTGCTGGCGGTGTTGATTCAATTTCAATGCGCACACGTCAAGAAGCTGGCAAGTCCAAGCAAAACAAGCGCTTGATGGAAGAAAAGCCAGAGATTTTCATGGCTATGGGTAATACAGCTGAGGTTGTTGCACGTCGTTATAATGTTACTCGTGAAATGCAGGACGAGTACGCATTACAAAGCCAAATTCGTTACGCAGCGGCTGTTGCTTCAGGCAAGATTGCTGAAGAGATCGTTGGTATGAATGCCACAATGCTTAAAGTCAACAAAGAAACTGGCGAAGAAACTCATGAAACTGTTTGGGTTGATCAGGACGAATGTAACCGTCCTAATACCACGCTTGAAGGCTTGGCATCACTAGCGCCAGCATTCGAAGAAGATGGTTCTGTAACAGCAGGTAACTCTTCGCAGTTGTCCGATGGTGCTTCAATGACTATGTTGATGAGTGCTGAACGCGCTGCCCAGCTGGGTATTGAGCCAATCGGTATTTACCGTGGTTTCACCGTCGCTGGTTGTGAGCCTGACGAAATGGGTATTGGTCCAGTATTTGCTATTCCACGTTTGTTGAAGAACGCTGGTCTATCAATCAATGACATCGATTTGTGGGAATTGAACGAAGCATTTGCTTCTCAGTGCCTGTACTGTCGCGATGCGCTTGAAATTGACAACGACAAGTACAATGTGACTGGCGGCAGTATTTCAATCGGACACCCATTTGGCATGACCGGTTCGCGTACTACTGGTGTTGTTTTGCGTGAGCTTAAGCGCCGCAAGCAAAAGTACGGTGTTGTGACCATGTGTATTGGTGGTGGACAGGGTGCCGCTGGATTGTTCGAAGTAGCATAATATCTGGCTGACCTTACTCCGGCATTTTTCGCTCGTTTCAGACAGACGAACCTGCCGGAGGTTTACAGCGGCGGTGGTAAAAACCGCCGTTGAAACAAATTGAAACGCCCTGGAAATTCCGTAGTAACAGGGCGTTTTCATAATAGAAGTCGTTATTAGTAGAAATGCCTTAGGTGTATCGTCTTTAAATGATTTTGTTGAACGAAAAGCAAATACCTTTTATCAGCACAATTTGTCGAGTGTTGTGCATTTCTTTAAGTTTTTTCTGGCCAGCCTTGGCAATCTCTTCTCCTGCGTCCACTCCTGAAGCAAAAAATGCTGCAGCTGTCTTGGATGAGCAACCTAACCAGGCGTCAGAAGTTCCCGCCCAATCGACCAATACCTCCCAGTTTGATAAAAACACCGTCTGGGATCTTAGCGATAAGACAGATCCTGAAATTAACCAACTTGTACGCCGTTGGCCCCATCTAAATCCGGCTCAGCGCCGAGATTTACTGGCTGAAGTTCGTGTTCGTATGAGCAAGGCCCGGGCGCAATCTTTTTTACCCAACAAGGGGCAGAAGCAAAGTGGTCAATCGGATATAGAGGTTGGTCTGAGTCGCGCTCAGAGGCAATATAGATACGGGCAATCTATCCCGCGTCAACAGCAAGGCACCGTGGTTATTACCGCTAAAGTCACGCGCACCCTGCCTGACGGAACTCGGGTGACGCAAAGCACCGTGACGCCGGTGCCGCTTGAAGAACTGAGAAATAGATCAATCAATGGTTCTGCTGCAAGTATTCGGTTGCCTAGCATGCAGCTGCAAACGGCTACCGGTGAGCGTGGGGATTTATCCGTTGCTGCCGGTTCGAGCAAATCTACAGGTGGCGATGCGTCCGAGCAGAAGACCGGGCGACAGGTGTTTAGAGCAACAGTGAGGTTTGGTGCCGGGTTCGGTCGTCGCGACGCGGACGCTGCGGAAAGACAATTAACCGCTACACCGGCGTCGCAAAATGCTCAGCAAATCAGCGCTTCATTAGCGCCAAAGAACGCACCAAATGATAAACAAAACTCTGATCTAGACGCTAATCAAGATGCCAGTAAAGAATCTAAACAGGACCCCAAATATGATCCGCAACAAGATCTGCAACAAGATCTGCAACAAAAAAAGAGGCGCTGAGTAGCGATGGCCACTGAAGAAAGTACCGAGCTAGAACGCCTATTGGTTGTAGACGATGATCCAGAGATTCGTGAATTAACCCAAGAGTATTTGCAGCAGCAAGGCTTTCATGTCGCCACAGTAGCTTCTGGCGAAGAGATGGATACTTACCTCAGCGACCACGATGTGGACCTTCTGATTTTGGATTTGATGTTGCCTGGTGAGCATGGATTGTCCATTGCACAGCGGCTGAAAAAGCGTAACGACTTGCCCATTATTATTGTCTCAGCTCAAGGCGATGAGGTAGATCGAATTGTTGGCCTAGAGGTAGGGGCAGACGATTACTTGCCGAAACCTTTTAATCCTCGTGAATTACTAGCCAGAGTTAGGGCGGTGTTGCGGCGCGCCAGTAAGACGCCAGTAATAGAAGATGATGCCAACAAAGAAATGGTTTTTGGCCCTTTTTGCTTGGACCTTTCTTCCCATAGTTTGAGCAGCCAAGGTGTATTGATTCCTTTGACCTCTGGAGAATTCGATTTGCTGGCCATTTTGGTATCTAACCCAAACAAGGTATTGCACCGCGATCGAATATTAGATTTGTTAACAGGAGCGGAACGCTCGCCCTTCGATCGATCTATCGATGTAAGGGTGACCAGATTACGTTCTAAGTTAGAAAACGACCCAGCCAAACCTGCCTATATCAAAACAATTTGGGGCAAAGGTTATATGTTCTGCCCTAACCCAGGGGCGGGGAGTAATGATAATCTTGGTGCCAATAGTGATCAGATTGAACCTAAGTAACTTAAGTTGATCGCGTTCCTCGGCGCCAGCATTGGCGGAGATCGGAAGACCACTAAATGATCACTCGTAACGGCTCTTACCGCTCGATTTTGAATGGTCCTTCGTCATTACTAGGGCGCACTAACTTAACACTTGGTTTTAGCAGCACGCTTATGGTTGTGGTTTCAACTATTGCTCTGTATGCCTTTGTTATTGACCCTATCGCTGAGCGCTCAGCTGATGATGAAGCAGCATTACTGGTTTTGTCTTGCCAAACTTGGGTAGAGTTACCCCCGGCTGCCCGGCCATACTTTGAGCTAGAATTAGCGCAAAACCACGACCTGATTATCAGTGAAGCGATTATGGACTTACCTGTCCTAGATCGTTTTTTGCCTTATACCGCACTACTGCAACGGAAGTTGCGAGATCGCTTAGATATGGACGTGCGGATGTTGGACGGCGATGACCTAGTCTGGGTTGTGGTGCCTATGGGTGATTATGATCTACAGGTTGGTCTGTCTCCAGATCGTCGAGATGTTCAGTTGCTTTACGTGGCTATTGTTATCTTCGGGCTTGGCGCAGCAATCGTTTTTTTGACTTCATTGTTGATTGTTCGACGTATTGCAAGACCATTGGTAAAAGTAGCTAACCAGGCGGAGCAGTTTCGCGGCATTGAAGATATTGAACCGCTGCCTGAAACCGGCCCTCGGGAGTTGGTCTCACTGGCACGCAATTTCAATACTATGGCCAGCGAGATTTCATTGTTACTTGCCAATAGAACGACGTTAATGGCGGGTATATCTCACGACCTGCGAACGCCGTTGACGAGAATGCGTTTAGCCTTAGCACTGTTACCAACTTCGGTTGACGCCAAGCTGGTAGCCCGTTTTGAAAGCAACCTCGAGACTATGGATGAGCTGATTAGAGATGCCCTACATTTTGCTAAGGGCACTGGTGAACTTGCTCAAGAAATTGCTGTTGTTGAATTCGTCAAAGGCATTGTTGCCACTTACGATCATGGCATCACTGTCTCCACAGACATTCCACCCACCTCAAAAGTATTGGTCGCGCCTAATGCCTTCGCTCGCGTGCTGACCAATTTGGTCTCAAATGGCATTAATCACGGTGGTGAAGTGGCTGTTCATATTTCCTCTGGAGAAATTGCAGTCTCAGACAATGGTCCGGGTATTGCAAAAGAGTCACGGGTCGAAATTTTCCAACCTTTCTTTCGCCTTGAAACATCCCGCAGTGTTACAACCGGAGGTAGCGGCCTTGGATTAGCCATTGTTCAGCAATTGTGCCAAGCCCACGGCTGGCAGATTGAAATTGATGATGCTTTAACTGGCGGCGCAAAATTCACCCTGATATATGCTACCCCGGTAGATTAGTTCGCCGTATCAAACGGCTATTCTTAGGTTTTTTTTCAGCAGTGTAGCCAAAGTCCGGTCATAGCTGAGTACCCTCAAGATCTTTTCAGTTCACGTTTTGGCGGTTGTTGTGACTTTTTTGCGTAGCTCCACACAAAAGTTGCGCCTGAGCTTTGGGCCTGATTTGCCCAACCCCGCTTTTTTAGGTAATTACTCAATGATACAAAATGTCACAAACCTTTTTGGTTGAGAAATTGTTCAGAAACCCTATAAGGTGATATTAGGGTTGTTGTTTTCGGACAACGTCTCTCCCCTTAGATCTCGGGTGAGGTTGTAAATGCTCTCTTTGAGCTGGTTTTAAAGCAGGCCAGTTCATAGATTGAGAGTAGTTAAAACATCACAAACAAGCACCGAGATCGACTCTTAAACCGCCGGCTTTCTCTCCAGGCCGGCGGTTTTCTTTTTTTGCCCTATCAAACTTTTCTTGTCGTTAGTTGGCAAATGTATTTCCACTGTATCCCCTCACTCTATCCCTCACTATCTTGGCCACCTATTTCTCACCGGTCGCATTTGCACCGACTACTGTTGGGGATATTGCTCTCGTCGGCGCTTGCGTCTTTTCCATCTTTCATCAAGGATAGCTGCCTTTAGATAAGTGAAGTGAAGGAATTTATGCAACTAGAAAATGTTTTATATGAAGTTCGTGGCCCAATGGCATTAATTACTATTAATCGAGCGGAAAAACACAACGCCATTTCTCTAGCTACTCTAGATGACCTACACACCGCCGTAGATGCAGCCGCCTGGGATGATGACGTTCGCGCCATTACGATAACTGGTGCCGGGGGTAAAGCCTTTGCGGCGGGCTCTGATCTATCTGAAGTCATTCATAGGGATTTCAAAAAAGCCTTGGAACCTATCGTCCAAGGGTTGGCAGAAAAGTTGGAACGAACCCCAAAGCCGACCATTGCGGCTATTGATGGCATTTGCATGGGTGGCGGATTGGAAGTTGCCCTTGGCTGTGATTTGCGTATAGCCACACCAAAATCCAAGTTTGCCACACCGGAAGGCAAGCTGGGCATTATTCCCGGTGGTGGCGCTACAGCCCGCCTGCCGCGCATTGTTGGTCGCGGTTGGGGTATGGAAATGTTGTTGATGGGCGAGCCTATGGGCGCTGAGCGTGCTTTGCAGATTGGCTTAGTAACCCGTTTAGTTGAGTCCGAAGAACTCATTGCCGAGGCCACGCGCATGGCAGAGCACTTAGCGAGCTTTGCACCCTTTGTGCCGCGTACGATGAAGGCAATGGTGCATTTCGGTATGGAAGCTAGTCTTGCCGGCGCATTGATGTTTGAAAAATATGCTCAAGGTGCACTGGTTCAAACTGAGGACAAAGCCGAAGGCATTAGTGCGTTTTTGGAGAAAAGAAAGCCTGAATTCAAAGGCAAATAGCACGCAAATAGACTGTGTTTAACACATCTGTGTTCCGGGGCTTGTGCCTGAAGTGCTTCCTGGTGGATACTCAGGTCTTCATTAAATGTCCAGTAGGGGAGAAAAATGGCCGTAGATAAGTTCCCAGTAGAAGGCAGTCATATCATGATGTTTGCCCGATCTGTCGGTGACGACAACCAAATTTATTATGATGATGAATACGCAAAAGGCACTGAGCCAGGCGGTGTTATTGCGCCACCAACTTTTGCTCAGTCAAGTGCACAATTTGACCCAGATTATTTTTTGCGTCCTAAGCCTGGTGCCGACTGGTTTGGTTCAGGTAAGGAAGCTACTGGTGTTAAAAAAGAACCCAGCAGTGGCGGCGGTGGTGGCGGTGGCGGCTTACACGCCGAACAACACTTCGAATACCATCGACACATTGGCCCCGGTGACGTGCTCACCGCAACAGTCAAGCAAGGTGACGGTTGGGAAAAAGAAGGTAAGCGCTCGGGCAAGCTGATTTTTTCTGAAACCATCACCGAATACCATGACCAAAATGGTGAGTTAGTGATTACTGCGCGTGGCGTGGGCGTCAGAACCGAACGACCAGTAGACCAATAGGGAGAAATTATATGGCACTTTCAGCAAGCAATTTGAATGCCGGTGACACCTATACGGAGTCTCTGGTAGAGGATTTAAAACGTACTCAGATCGTCATGTATGCAGGGGCGTCAGGCGACTACAACCCAGTACATACCGATGAGAAGTTCACCAAAGAGCTGGCGGGATACCCCTCGGTTTTTGCCCACGGCATGCTCACAATGGGCATGACCGGAACCATGCTTACAAACTATGTAGGCGATGGTCGATTGACCAAATTCGGTGTGCGCTTCACAAGCCAGGTATGGCCTGGAGATTCTTTGAATTCAACAGCAACTGTCGAAGACGTAACTGATGGTATTGTGAATCTTAAAGTTGAAACCACCAATCAAGACGGCGTGGTTGTTCTATCTGGTTATGCGGCTGCACGAGTAGATTAGTCCGAACTAAATTCAGCGCAGTCTAAAGTTTGGGAGCCGGTTGGTTCCCTAACTTTTTATTCCCCTTCTTTGCTCTCTTCGATCCGTTTTTGTATATCTATTTTTGCTTAGCCTAGCGCTACCATTTTTCTACTGACGTTCGCACGTCTATTTCAAAGGTCCAGGCGCGTTTCGGTTGGCTGTATAGATAGTCGTAGCCATCTACGATGCCGTCTATGGAAATCATGCCCTGTTCGCCTAATTTCTCAGCGTATTCGGGTAGATTTTTCTTAATTTTTTCGCCGCCTATAGGGCCATCTATAACCACATGTCCCACGTGCACGCCGTCGCGCCCGTACTCTTTGGCCATGGCTTGCGCCAAATTGCGCAAAGCGCCTTTCGAAGAGTTGAAAGCGCCGAAATTCTCTCTGCCTCGCAGTGATGCGCTGGCGCCGGTAAACAGCAGCGTGCCACCGTTGCCAGCGAAACGATTTACCGCTTCGCGACCAAAAAGGAAGCCGCCAAAGCAACATACCCGCCAACTGTTCTCAAAGAATTCTGCTGACATATCTGCGATACGTCCGGGTGTATTGTTGCCTGTGTTGTAGATAGCTACCTCTAAGTCAGCGCCGGCTTTATCAAACAAGGCCACTGTGTCGGATTCACTTGTGGAATCTGCGATAACGGCCTCTGCGCTGCCGCCACTGGCTTCAATTACTGCCACTACGCTGTCCAATTTGGACTGTGTTCTACCTGCAATAAGAACGTGTAAGCCCTTTGTGGCGAAACGTATACATAACTGCGCGCCTAACCCTTCAAGGGGTCCAACGCCGCTGACGATTGCTTTTTTCATGCTTAAGACTCCGCTGGTATGGCTTGTTTAAATGGGCGAACGCTCACGTTCTCGAACAGTCCAGCTAGGTAATAGGGATCGTTGTCAGCAATAGTTTGGGCCTCTGCCAAACTCTCGGCGACGATAAACACGATGGAGCCGACCATTGCGCTTTGGTCATCTGTAAGCATAGGACCGGCAAAGCGCACCTCTTGGGTGCCCAGATATTCAAGGTGCTTAGGTCGCACACTTTGTCTAAGTTCACTGCTGTTGGGTTTGTCTTGGCAAATTAATACGTAAAGCATAGTGGGCTCCTACTGGGAAGTTTGGGGTGAGGTCTGAGTAAGGCTTTCGGGTTGTTTAAGCAGCCGCTGGTAGCGGTGCTTAAAGTGCGCGCTTTGCCCTTACAAAAAAATGCTCGGGCCTTGGGTGCACACAGAGTAGCTAGAACAAGGGCCCTCCCAGTGTAGTGGCCCTGACCTCGTGCACTCTGCTAGCTCAATTTAGATGAGTTTTGAGCTTTTCAACGGCAGATAGGAAGGGTGCCCGTGAGCATTCAAACACTGCTGCTGTGCTGAAAAAGTCATGGACAAGACCTGCGCAGCGCACAACTTCCGCAGTACTGCCTGCCGCATTCATGGCGGCGCCATAGGCTTCACCTTCATCTCTCAGTGGGTCAAATTCTGCGGTCATGATTAGTGCTGGTGCCAAGTTAGCTAAGCTTTCCGCTTGTATTGGCGATGCGTTGGGGTGTTTTCGCGCCGCCTCGTCTGGGCAGTAGGTATCCCAAAACCACTTCATTGTGGCTGTTTCTAGCAAGTAACCCGCACCATTCAAGGCGTAAGACTCGCGGCTTAGATCATAATCAGTGACCGGATAGAGTAGGCATTGAAAAGCAATAGTCGGGCCGTTCTCATCTCTGGCCATTTGGCTCATGACAGCAGCAATGGTACCGCCGGCGCTTTCGCCTGCAACGCCAATTTTGCCATTGCCGTTGAGCCGTTGTCGATTCTCCGCCGCCCAGCAAACAGCCGCGTAGGAATCTACTACCGATGCTGGGTATAAGTGCTCGGGTGCTAAGCGGTAGTCTACTGATACCACCACTAAACCAGCCAGAGTGGACAGTTCTCTGCATACAGAGTCAGCTGTATCGATATCGCCAATCACCCAGCCGCCGCCGTGGAAGTACACTAGGACGCCAAAAGGGCCATCTCCGGCAGGGTGGTAAACGCGTATTGGAATCTCACCTAGCGGTCCGCTAATGCTGAGATCTTCAGTTTTATGTACGGGCAGTTCTGGGTTGACCGGTCGCATAGAGCGATAAACATTCCTGCCATCAGGCACCGGTAGATCTGATATGCCCGGGCTAGGGCCGTTTTCTGCCAATTGATCAAACATCGCTTGATATTCTGGTGCTAGTGCCATTGAAATTTCTCCTCTCGTCCCAAAATTAGCTCTCATGAAGCTACACTAAAGCGTATAAGAACACTATATAGTAGCTTCCTTTTAGACTCCGGAACGGACATGGGGTTCTTGCAAAGTGCGCGAGAAAGATGCCCATGTCACAGGTTTAGAGTTAAGATTAGAAATTGGTCCGATATAGATTTAATGGAGTAAACCGATGACACGGTTAGACAGCGAGCAGGATGAGAAGTTAGCGGCGGAAGCAGCCAAGAGTTCCAACAGGTTAGAAAACGTGTTGATAAAGAACCGAACACTAACGTTGTTTGGTGAAATCAATCAGGATGTTGCCCGACGTACAGCTGAAAAACTTCTGGCGCTGGCTTTTGAGTCAGACGATCCAATTACTTTATACATTGGTTCACCCGGTGGTCATGTTGAGTCTGGTGACACTATTTTCGATATGATTCGATTTATTAAGCCTGTGGTAAGAACTGTAGGTACCGGTTGGGTGGGTAGCATTGCTACGCACATTTACCTAGCTAGCGACAAAGAAAATCGTTTTGCTCTGCCAAATACACGGTTTTTGATTCACCAACCCAGTGGCGGTTTTGGTGGTGATGCAACGGATATACAAATTCATGCGCGGGAGATTGTAAAAACTCGCGAACGAATCAATGGCATCATTGCAACTCAAACAGGCCGACCTGTGGAAAGCGTTGCTGAAGATACCGCACGTGATTATTGGATGAGTGCGGAAGAGTCTGTTGAATACGGGCTAGTTGGCAAAATCGTCAGCGATATCAGCGAAATTGGCTAGCCAACTGGGCGAGCAATGAAAGCCACTTACAGGTAACAACCGGGAAAGTGGCCCATTGCCCAAAAGGCGTTAAATCAGTGCCAGAAAAGGCGCTTTAGAAAAGGCGCTTTAGAAAAGGCGCTTTGGAAAAGCAGTAGATAAAAAAGGACGCTAAGTCCTTTTTTTTCGCCTTGTTGTTTGTCTATCCCACATCCATTTTCAGTAACCAACGTACAGTAACCAACGTACAGCCACCTATCTCCAGCCACCTACCTCCAGCCACCTCCAGACATTTAGGTAGGTCTGTGTTTAACCATCTATCTATCTATCTATGCTATGGCCTATGGCGATTTAGTGGCATTAGTGATTAATAATTAGCCTTGGTGCAAAAGCCCTTGAACTTCAGCCTCTAAGGTAAAAACGTGAGGGTCGTCGATGTTACGGTCGCGCAGGGCTTGGGCAAGCTCCAGTAAATACTCGGTATTCGTTCCACTAGGACCAATACTGTGAAAGATTTGCTTCGCGATTTGGGTTGTTGAAGCGTGTCCAAGGTATGCCTGGTTACTGTCATCGGCAATATAGGTGATGCCCCTAACCACGTTTGCGTTGGCGAAAGTGTCTTCGGATGCAAGATTCAAACTCAGAGTCAGCCGGGTGTAACCGTTTTTCTCCCGGTGATCTAACTGGGCGAAAGTGCGCTCAATTTCTACGTTACTGACCAAATAAGCAACGCCATAGCAGTACTCTTGGGCATCCGGTACCAATGTAACCACGCGACCTGGCGCTTCAGGCGTTCCTCTGTGGTCCTCGGAGCCTTGCCAAAAACGTCTTACATAACCCTTAACTCGCGCCGGTTGCGCGTGGATATAGGGCAGTTCTGGCTTCCAGATCAACGAGCCGTAGCCAAATAACCAAGTGGCGGGCTGAGTGCCTAAACCATCTGGTTTTAATTCTGGTTTTAATTCTGCTGTTAAGTCTTGGGTCTGCTGGGCCTTCGGGTGGCCCTTAATCTCTACTGCCACAGATTGCTTCCTAGCTAATAAGTAGTCGGTTTAATCACATACAGGAAGCATACCCTAGGCTAGGATTGTTGAGCGTGAAATAGGCCAAGCCTCCTGCAGAAAATGCTGCGATGGTATCTTGCCTACTTAATACGAATTTTATTGTTAACCTGTATCGATGGGTTAACGGTTGGCTACAAAGCGGTTTGTATAGTTGCTTACCTAATTTGGGCCATTTGCTCGAAAATTTTGCTTAAGGTAAATTCCATAAGCCGCAAAACCGGCAACAAGCCTATAGCAAAGCTCAATGCTCAAAATGAATTGACTCTGCATGGTTAGATGATTCAGAACTAGAGGGAAAAAAGAATGAGTTACGATAAGTATGAATTAATAGATGTGGCGGTAGCAGGCCGGGTTGCAACAGTGACCTTAGACAATCCACCCATTAACCTCATTACTCAGGCGCTTTTTGCTGAACTGCGTGAGTTAGTCGGTGCATTGAAAAACGATCCCGATTTGACCGTAGTGGTATTTAAGAGCGCGGACCCAGATTTCTTCTTGGCGCACTTTGATGTGTCCTCGATCTTAGAATTCCCTATCGACGGTGAGGCCGAGAAGGCTACTGAAATCAGCGCCTATCACCTCATGTGCGAACGCTTACGCACCATGGACAAAGTTACCATCGCGCAGATTGAAGGGCGCGTTGGCGGTGGCGGCAGTGAATTGGTTTCCAGCATGGACATGCGCTTTGGTGTTACAGGCAAAACCATCATTAATCAGATGGAGGTGCCTCTAGGAATTTTGCCCGGCGGTACCGGTACTCAGCGGCTGCCCAGGTTGGTCGGACGTGGGCGCGCTATGGAAATAGTTCTAGGCGGTGATGATTTAGATGCGGAAACCGCTGAGCGCTGGGGTTACCTAAACCGCATTTTTGCACCAACGGACATTGATGCACACGTATCGGCTTTAGCTAATCGTATTGGTAGCTTTCCTCCAGAGGCTGTGCGACTGGCTAAAGCCTCAGTTACCGCGGCGGAGTTACCCTTAGCTCAAGGTTTACAAGAAGAGGGCTACCTATTTGCACGACTGCTCAGAACAGAGTCAGCGCAAACCAATATGCGTGAGTTTCTAGAGATTGGCGGTCAAACCCGCGAAGGTGAACTGAAAGTAGGAGAGCTTGCAGCGGCGTTGGGTAAACCTAAAACCGATTAATCGATTTAGTCTTTTTGAATCTCTAAGGTATTACGGGCGCCTAATTGGCGCTTTAATGTGGCGACTTTATGCGGGGCGTCGCTGGCTTTTCCGGCCAGTTACCCTAGCGTTCAAAAGTATGGGTAGCAAATGCTCGCCAAGATATTTCAAGCACTAGGCAACTGTTGGTGATTTTGCGGCCTTTCGTTTCGCAGTTAATTGTGCGGATACCAGTGTAATTCTAGGTTTTCATCTGGGCTCAGGTTGGTTTAGTTTTGCCTCTATTAGAATGGCTTAAGATCAGCCCGGATAGCTAATTATTCGGCGGCAATTCCCCCTTTTCTGTTCCTATTTGCAATGAAAATGCTCTTCTCATTGCTCTTCTCATTGCTCTTCTCATTGCTCTTCTTTATCGCTCGTAACAACAGCGTAGGTAAGCCCCAAAGCTTCAGTTTCTTTTGCCTCAATTTTCCTGTTCTGCTGTCCTGCAAAATCTTAGTTTGTCCAAATAATTCACATAATCCGAATTTCGCGCGTATTTTTCACGAAAAGTGTTTCTGTAACTCGACTAAAACCACCGTCTATCGAGATATTTGATGGCTAAAAAGTACGATCAGCGGTAGTTTTTTGCGGGTTTTGCAAAATTTCAAATATACCCGTCCAATTACGATCTGAATGCTACCGATTATCATTCGGCGTTAGTTTTGTAGTTGTTTGGGTGTTTTTCTTTGCTCCTCGAGAAGAGAGCGGCGAGTTTAATTACGAGTGTCGTTAGTTGAAAATATCAAGGAGTTGTAAATGAAAATATTTAGATTGAAGTTCGGACTGCTCACAACGGTCTTAGCGTTGTCATCTGTCTTTGCTGGAAATGTGGCTTTGGCTGCAGATGGCCTGTATATATCTGGACAGGTCGGGTCGTCAAAATTAGGACACACCATTGAGCGAAATACCGAAGGTTTAGCCTTACCTGTACCAGATACGAGTGGCACTACACTGGTAGAAAATAGTGATGCGGAGATCGGCGTAGCAGTTGGTTATTTATTCAGTTTCTCCGACGACCAGTTTTATATTGGGCCGGAAGCCTATGTGAATTATGAATCGGCTGAAACGAGAAATATTAACGGTGTGCTCATCGGCGATGTTGAACTGAATTACAGCTACGGTGCACGACTCTTAGGCGGCGTAAATATTACCGATGAATTTTCGGTCTATACCCACATCGGGGTGAAGGTTGTTGATTTTGACTTAGGCCACTCTTATACCTTTGCGCCTCCAGTGCGAACAGAATCTGATTCTGAAGTAGGCTTTTCTTACGGTGTAGGTGCAGCCTATGATGTGACCGATAATGTCGCGCTATTTATTGACTACACCATCGCCAACGACTTCGAATTTGGCGGCATTCCTGAGGTTGCAGGCGGAACCGGTAGAGTTGATCCAAATGAGATAGATCTGAATACATTGTCTTTCGGGCTGAAATACTCATTCTAGGGTAATCCCCACCTGACTAAGAGGCGGTTCATTGAACTGCCTTTTTTTCTTCAACGGTCATGAGCGATGTAAGCTGATTTTGGAAAATGGCTAAATGAAATTGTCATTAACTGCAGTGTATTCGCAACCAGAGCGTTCTAGAAGAAATAGGCGTGAGGATTGAGGGAAAGACTAGAAACAACTCGCGAAATAATTGAGTTATGTGGCGCTGGCGTTTGTCTAACCTCGTTACCTAATATGACATCAGTGAGTTTCGGAATTTTTACGCGCACTAGATTGCCTAGGCATAAGCGCTAAGCAAATCGCTTAATTAGCGTTCTCGCCGCTAAGGCAAAAATAATTGTTGGCAGCGCAACGGCAATGATTGCAGGCACGCCAAAGACAATGGCAGTAGGTGCAAAAAGATCCTGCAGGTACTTAAATCCCAGTCCTACGAAGATACCAATGGTCAGGCGCTGTCCCATGCCAGAGCTGCGTAGCGGCCCAATAACTATGGCCAGTGCTAATAGCGCCATGCCAAAGAAGGTTAGAGGTTTGAGTATGCGTGACCAGTAGACCAATTCGTACTCGGTAGCGGATAGGTTTTGTTGCTCTAGGAAAGTGATTTGGTTATGGATGCCAATTAATGGCATTTTCTTTGGCTCCAGAAATGCCTGGCTTGCGAGAAGCTTAGGAGTCATTGGCGTTTGCCAAGTCTGCTGCGCAAATGCCTGTGCCTGAGTTGATACGTTATTTAGCTGTGTAATGCTGCCGTTATAGAGTGTCCAGGTCTGAACGCTCTCATCGAAGGTTGCAGATTCGGCTTGTAGGCTTTGGATGAGTTGATGTTGCTCATCTACTGAATATCGTCTGATACCCTGAAGGTCACCGTTGGAGGCAAGGGTACTGATCTGCACATATTCACCGCCATCGCGAAACCATAGCCCACCTTTTTGACTTAATGCGTTTTCCCCATATTGGGCTCTTTGTTTACCACGCTCTGCGGCTTGTTCACCCGTTGGCGCCAGATACTCGCTCAGGCAAAAACTCACTAGCAAACATATAATGAGCGAGGGTATCAGTGCGCCCAATAGTCGCATGGGGGAAACCCCAGCTACTCTCGCTGCAGTGAGTTCACCGTTCTCCGCAAGGCTACCCAAAGACAGCAGGTAGCCAAGAAATACACAATAAATGAGCAGCTCATCTACTCTTCTTGGCAGAGTTTGTGCCAAATAGGTCAGCGCATCTATAAATCCGTAAGTCGCCTGACTTTCGCCCAACTCCTCGAATAGAGCAAAAAGACTGGTGATACTGACCAAAGATAATAGCGTCAGGAACACAGCAAGAGTGGCAACTCGAGTTAGATAGCGATCAAGGATTTTCATAGAACCCTTCAGCCTTTTGCTCGGGCGATGACAATTGCTTTATTGCTTGGTCTGCATTGAAAAAAATCTCGCCACTTAAAGTCGCTGTTATGTCGGTATTGCTTAGCTGTTTCATCAGCGGACCTTTAACGTCGCTTAAGCTTAGGCAGATATTAGCCTCCAAAAGATGGCTGTTGAGCCTGTACAGCATCATCAGGCCAGTGGCATCAATCATGTTTACTGAGCTACAAACGATGACTAAATGGCGAGTGGCTTTGCGTCGCAAAGCGCGCCTTAATAGTCGATCTTCTATTTGCGTGGCGTTAGCAAAGTAAATATTTTCGTCAACCCTCAGCGCCAAAATGTTCGGGTAAGTTGTTACCTCAAAGCGTTTGACCGAGCGAAAATGTTCAGTTTCCCCAAGGCGTCCAACTTGGGTGATATTCGGTTGGCTGGAGCTGCGTATGAATAGTGCAATAGAGATTCCCACCCCCGAGAGTAAGCCAACTTCTACTCCGAAAATGAGCACCAGCGACATAGTCGCCCATTCTGTCCAACTGTCGTGGCGATAGATCGACCAATGTTTACGTGAACTTTTGAAGTCGATTAATCCGAATACCGAGACTATGACTATGGCCGCCAGTACGGCTTTGGGTAAGTTGGCGAATAACCCGGTTAAAAAGGTCAGTGTTATAACTACAACTAATGCACAAAATAGAGAACTCACCGGCGTTCTTGCACCTGCAGAATAGTTCACACTGGAGCGAGAAAACGAACCTGCTACGGGGTAAGCGCCAGTGATCGCAGCACCTATATTAGCGGCGCCTAAGGCAAATAATTCTTGGTGGGGGTTAATTCGCGTCTGCTGTTTTGCCGCCAATGTGGTACCTATAGAATAACTTTCTACATAGGTAATAATGGCGATGATGGCGGCGGCTGGCATTAAGTTGAGCCAAAGGTCTAAGTCGAAGTCTGGCCACATTATGCTGGGTAGCCCGGCAGGTACGAATCCTACGGTCTGTAAATCTGTAGCAAAGCCAAAAATTCCAACCAAAACAATGCTGATGATGGCGGCCAACATCGGCCCAGTGCGTGTGGCTGGATGATCTTGAGTTTGCTCAACACCAAGCAATTTTAGGCACTGAGCAATCAGCCATTTGCTGGCAAGCAGAAAGATCAAAGTGCATATGCCAAAGATCAGCGTGAGAGGGTCTATCTGAGAAACTGCACCCAGAAGGTTAAGCAAATCCGCCAACGGGCTTTCTGCATCTCCAAGGGCAATACCACTTAATGCAGGTAGTTGACTGACTATGATTAATATAGCGGCAGCGTTGACGAAACCGGTGATTACCGGGTGACTCAGTAGATTAACCAATCCGCCCATTTGGGATAGTCGCAGTAGCCACAAAATACCTGCAATTTGCAGACACAGTACTGCGGTAATTGCTAAATAGGCGTCACTGTATTTGGGGGCGTATTCACTCACGGTTGCTGCCACCAGTAGTGCGGAGACGGCTACCGGTCCAACGACCATTTGTTTGGAACTACCAAAAATGGCGTAAATTACCATTGGCAGCAGGCAAGCATAAAGACCCGACTGAGGAGGCACACCAGCTAGGTAAGCATAAGCCACAGCCTGTGGGATGGTGACCATGCCGACAACTAAACCAGCGAGTAAATCGTGACTGAGATCTTCTCGGCGATAATGGGTGAGGACAGCAACTAGCGGCACAAAATTTCGCCAACTTCTAAGGCCAAGGGCCACGCGCATACCTAATCGCATAATTTAATCACGGATAGTTTAATCACGCATAGTTTAATCACGGATAGCTTAACTGCGCCTAGATTAAGCATAAGTTGTATGTGTAAATTTTTCCCGGTAGTACAGATCATTGTGCGAGTTTAACAGTAGTCTTTGGCTTATTGATGCCCAGTTTGTGCATTGCAGAATAAATTCTCCTTAGCTTTTAGAGACCACCATAGCGCCGTTTTGATTATTTCCTAACTTGCGAAATTTTACCCATAGCAGATGGTCATAAACTTGGGATCTGTCGACCTGGGTATTTGCCCTATATACTGGGTCTTATAGAAAGCGAACTGAGCCATAGGCTTGCTAGCTAAAGTTACAAGCTCGAAGGTAAGGAAAGAAAATAGATGATGGAAATTAAAGCTGCCGTAGCGTTCGGTCCGGGCCAAGAATTGAGCATAGAAACTGTTCGACTTGCAGGCCCAGGTCCTGGGGAAGTGTTGCTTGAGGTGATGGCCACAGGTATTTGTCATACCGATGCGTTTACACTATCTGGTGGCGATCCTGAGGGTATTTTTCCATCTATCTTAGGTCACGAAGGTGCTGGCATAGTCCGCGAAGTGGGAGCCGGTGTTACATCAGTGAAAGCTGGCGACCATGTGATTCCACTTTATACGCCTGAGTGTAGACAGTGTAAGTTCTGTTTGTCAGGTAAAACTAATTTGTGTGGGGCCATTCGCGAGACCCAAGGCAAAGGTTTAATGCCAGATGGCACTTCCAGATTTTCTCTCGGCAGTGAGCCTATTTTTCACTATATGGGTACTTCAACTTTTGCAAATTTCACTGTTTTACCAGAAATAGCGGTAGCGAAAATTAGATCCGACGCGCCATTTGATAAGGTTTGCTATATAGGTTGCGGCGTAACCACGGGATTAGGCGCAGTAATGAATACAGCCAAAGTAGAGCCCGGTGCAAACGTCGCAATATTTGGTCTAGGCGGCATTGGTCTGAATGTCATCCAAGGTGCACGTATGGCC